>CAZAAF010000038.1:0-11655 GCA_964482575.1 uncultured Verrucomicrobiota bacterium
CCTATGCGCTCCCATCCATGTCACCCAGACATTGCCCGCGGAATCGGTCGCCGTGGCTGGCGCGAAGTCGGGGCCGAGCGCGTTGCTGACATTGATCTCCGGGCCGAGCTTGCCGCCATCAAAACAGCGCGCCATCAACTCCCAGTTGCCGTGGTCGCCGTTGGCATCCGCTTTGAGTTGCGCGGAGTAAAAGACCCAGAGCCGGCCGCCGCCGTCCACCGCGAGCGCAGGCCGATACACCTCCGTGGCCCCGTCGGTGACCGCGATAGGCTCGCCCCAGATGCCGTTTTTGCGCACGCGCAACCAGACACGGTCACCACCGGTCCTGGCGGCGAGATAATCAAAATCCTCCGGTTTGGCGATTACACGCGGCACCGGCGCATTCGGTCCGGCAGCCTTGGGCTTCACCTCCGGCGTTGCCAGGGTCTCACGCTGCTTGGGAAAATCCGCGCCGCGCGTGAAGGCGACATAGGCCACATACACCGTCCCGTCCTTTGCAACCGCCGCCGCGGGATAATCTTCATCCGCCTCGGTCTCGGCGAGCGGCTCGACCGCGGGGCACCGTTCAATCTCGACACCATTCTGCCAGCGTTGAAACCGCCGGCCGTAGGGAACGGCACTGAGTTTGAATTTCACCGGATCGGGTTTGCCGGCAAACGTGATCTCCACGTCGCTTGAGGGTTGAGTGTCGGCCAGCGTGATGACGACGCCGTTGTCGCCGATGGGCATGGTCAACTTGCCTTCGCGGACTTTCTGCGCCTGCACCGAATCCATCGCAATCAACCGGCGCGTGGCCACGGTCCACGAGTCGCCGGTGGCGCTGTCCGAGGCGGTCCACCTCCAGCCGCGGATGGATTCCACGCGGCCCGGCGTGACCTTGATGCTGCCGCTCCAGTCGGTCGCCTCGGTATCCCGCATGCCCACGCGGACACGAAGCGTGACCCTGTCCGATGCGTTGGCAACCAAAGCCAGGGAAATCAGACAGGAACACGCAATCCTCTTCATTTTCGTCCTCCGGGTTATGACTTGTACTCAGTCCGCATCCACTCGTTCCGAGCGATAACGTAGCGCGTCAGGTCCCTCATCGCCAGCGCACTGGCCTCGAACGCCCATTTCTCGTCCGTCCCAAACTCAAGGGCTCGGGCATGTACATTGTCCGTGGGAATGGTAACGCGTCGAACGCGATACGACGCGGCATCACGCAAACACCCTCACCTGTCGTTGCCATCCTTACGGCCATCCGGCGAGTCTAAACACTGCCGGGGGGCTTTGGTTGCGCCGCGCGAAGGAATTCCTCGTAGGCTTTCAACGGCGTCCCCTCGTCCGTCCCGTCGCACAGGACCAGCCGCTGCCGGAGAACATGCTGCGAACCGGGACTGGAATCGCGGCCGAGGAGATCGTGATACAGGGAATTATGGTGTGCGACCCCGTCCTTGGGATCGTCGCTGTGGTAGCTGCTGCACATGCCAAAGCAATCGTCCGGGTGGGCCATGACCACCGCCATCGTCTTGCGGTCAGCCGTGGCATAGTATCCGAAGGGATACGCGAACCATCGGCCGACAGCCCACGCCACGGGCGAATGCGTCCCATATTCCCATCGCCCGTCGAAAAACTTCTGGGCGGCGAAGACATCGCGAGGCCATGCGTTGTAACAATAGCGCGAGCACGGATTGTCCAGCGGCTGGGTCAGCACCGCGGGGTTCTTCGGCCCCACCGGACCGCGATACGGTGTCACAGTGTAAAAGGCCGGAGCCATCGCCAGGTCGAAGTAATTGGACGTATACAGTTCCAGGTCACGGTGCCAGCGGGCGGTGTTCCGGAGCGTCACCGTGAGGTCCACGGCATTCACGGACGCCACCCGATAACGAGCCTCCGCTTCCAGCCCGGGGCCCAATCCCGGCGTCCCGTCCTTGGCCAACGGCCAGCGCACCACCAGTTCATCGCCCTCCAGCTGGCCGGTGTGCGGCACATCGCGGCACTGGCTGAGCCATTGGGCGCGCGCAAGCATCCGGTAGAGATGGAGACAGAACAGCTTCTCGCGCACCACCTGCCGGCCGGTGCTCTTCTGCGTAAGCGAGGTGATGCCGTGCTGATGCGTGTCGGCGTTGGCGCTGAGTTCGCCTTTCATCGCGTCGGTCTCGAACGACCAGACACCCGGACGGTCCGTCGGCTTCAAGGCGCTCATGTGAAGATCACTTTCAGGCCGGGGCGGACGGCCTCGGCGTAGGCGGCGGTCTCCTTGCGAAACCGCGCCACGCTGTCGAGCGCGAACTGGTTGCGCATGGCGGGATCGCCGGGATTGAGGCCGGCTTCCTGGAGGTGTTGCGTGCAGGCGGCGCACCAACAAGCCTTGCCGGCGGCGGCAGATATCTCGAACTCCAGCGAATCGCACGCGGCGTCGGCCGCCGTCCGCGTCATCCACGGCCAGACGACTTTGGCCACATACACGCCATTCAGGCAGAGGGTGGAACGGGATTTTCCATCGCGGTTCCGCTGGCACCAATCCGGATGCTGGACCGCCTGTGCGGGGTCACGACAGACAAGGCAGCGCGCTTTCATGCGCGATGATGTAACGGACACGACGGCAAAAGTCGAGTGCGGTTGCGTACCGCCTCAACGGGGTTCAAAAACGCCACTGGGACTGCCGCCCAACTGGCCACCGCCTCCAAGGCCGCGAGTCAACCGGTCGGGAACATTGGTCTCCCCCTCTTTCATTTCGCACCCCACCATGCCGGCCGCGAGCACTGCGAGCGCCAGCAGCGCCAGGATCCGGGAAAGCCGAGCGATCTTCATGGCCTCTCACTATACCGGCGGACGGAAGCCGCGCAACTGTTTTTGTCGCCGGGGCGGACACGCCCGGCGGAACGCAACGTCCCCATCTTTCATGCTTTTTTGCAACGTTTGGTTGCGGCCCGTCCATCCTGTGTTACATTGGCCTCCTGCGCGGCGCACGGACAACGCCGTGCGTTTCTGTTTATAGCGACGATGAATATCCACGAATATCAGGCAAAGGAGCTGTTCCGACAATTTGGCATCGCCGTCGAGCAAGGCGGCGTGGCCCGCACCCCGGAAGAGGCCATGGCCCGCTACGACGAGATCACCGCGGCGCACGGCCCCAACCGGCAGGTTGTCATCAAGGCCCAGATCCACGCTGGCGGTCGCGGCAAGGCCGGCGGCGTGAAGTTCGCCACCACGCGCGACGAAGTGGCCGCCCTCACCCGCGAACCGATCGGCAAGACGCTCGTGACGCACCAGACGGGACCCCAGGGCCGCGTCGTGCGCAACGTGCTGGTCACCACCGTCATGAAGGTGCAGCGCGAGCTGTATTTCGCCGTGCTCCTCGACCGCGTCGCCTCGCGGCCCGCGGTCATCGCCAGCACCGAGGGCGGCATGGACATCGAGCAGGTGGCGGCGAAGACGCCGGAGAAGATCGTCAAGGAGATCATCGATCCCGCGCTGGGCATGATGCCGTACCAGGCGCGCAAACTGTGTCGCGCGCTGGGCCTCACCGGCGACCTCGCCACCGCCGGCGTCAAGCTGATGCTGAACGTCTATCGCCTGTTCTGGGAATGCGACTGTTCGCTGGTGGAAATCAACCCCATGGCCGTCGGCGCCGACCCGAACGGCAAGGTCTCCGTCTTCCCGCTGGACGCGAAGTTCAACTTCGACGACAACGCCCTCTTCCGTCATCCCCCCATCGCCGCCATGCGCGACACGAACGAGGAGGACCCGCGCGACGTCGAGGCCAGCCAGCACGGCCTCAACTACATCGGCCTCGACGGCACCATCGGCTGCATGGTCAACGGCGCGGGCCTGGCCATGGCCACGATGGACATCATCAAGCACTACGGCGGCAGCCCGGCGAACTTCCTCGACGTGGGCGGCGGCGCGAGCGCGGAGCAGGTGACGGCGGCGTTCCAGTTGTTGTGCAGCGACAAGAACGTCAAGGCGCTGCTGGTGAACATTTTCGGCGGCATCATGAAGTGCGACGTGCTCGCCGCCGGCATCATCGCCGCGGCCAAGGCCGCGAGCATTCCCGTGCCGCTGGTTGTGCGGCTCGAAGGCACCAACGTTGAAATCGGCAGGAAGATGCTGCAGGACAGCGGCCTGCCGATCATCACCGCCACCGGCATGGCCGACGCCGCGGAGAAAGTCGTGAAAGCGGCGCAGCCAGTCTGAACCCGTCCACCCGTGACCCATTTCCCTTCATTGCCATGAGCATCCTCGTTGACAAAAACACCCGCGTCATTTTCCAGGGCATCACCGGTTCGGCCGGCAAATTCCACGCCACGCATTGCCAGAAGTACGCCCCCAACGTCGTCGGCGGCGTCACCCCCGGCCGCGCCGGCGAAGTCGATCTCGACGGCGCCAAGCTGCCGGTCTTCGACACCTGCGCCGAGGCCGTGAAACAAACGGGCGCCAACGCGACCTGTATCTTCGTGCCCGCCGCGTTCGCGGCCGACGCCATCCTCGAAGCCGCCGACGCCGGCATCCCGCTCATTGTCTGCATCACCGAGGGCATCCCGGTGAACGACATGGTGAAGGTCAAGCGCGTCCTTGCCGAACGCAAGGGCGTGCGGCTCATCGGCCCGAACTGCCCCAGCATCATCACCCCGGGCCAGTGCAAGATCGGCATCATGCCCGGTTACATTCACAAGCCCGGCCACGTCGGCGTCGTCAGCCGCAGCGGCACCCTCACCTACGAGGCCGTCTGGCAGCTCACCACGCGCGGCATCGGCCAGAGCACCTGCATCGGCATCGGCGGCGACCCGGTCAACGGCACGTCCGATCTCGACGCGGTGAAACTCTTCAACGACGATCCCGACACCGACTCCATCGTGCTCATCGGTGAAATCGGCGGCAGCGCCGAGGAGGAAGCCGCGGCGTGGCTCGGCGCGCATTGCAAGAAACCCGTGGTCGCCTACATCGCCGGCATGACTGCGCCTCCGGGCCGCCGGATGGGCCACGCCGGCGCCGTCATCAGCGGCGGCAAAGGCACCGCCGCCGCGAAGATCGAGGCGTTGCGCGCCGCGGGCATTGCGGTGGCCGAGACCCCCGCCGTCATCGGCGAGACCCTCGTCCCCCTGCTCCAGCGCCGGTAGCACGCCGGTTCGCGCAAGGCAGCCGCGCCATTCGCATGGCGCTCCCTGCGAACGCACTGTAGCGGCGGTGGGGGGCCGCGGAAATCATCCTTCATGGCCGGCGGTCACAGACCGCCGCTACAGAATGGACGACTGCAGGAGAAAGCTTGTCCGGCGTTGAACGTCTCCCGGCTCCCCCCGCCCCGCTTACACAATCCCCACGCGGCGGATGCGGTAGAGCAGGCCGATGCCCAGCGCCTGGAAGATGAAGTTGGGCAGCCAGACGATGACTTCCGGATAGAACTGCGGCCGGTTCGCCAGCGCCTCGGCCACGATGACGAGGAAGTAGTACGCAAACGCCAGCGCCAGCGCCCAGGCGATGCCCACGGAGGTCTCGCGGCGATGCGACCGGATGCCGAACGGGATCGCCAGCATGGCGAACGCCAGGCAGGAAAACGAAATCGCCCACTGGCGGTGCGCGCGCACCACATAGGGACTCGGGTTGATGCCGCGCTGCTTCAGGTTCACGATGGCGGCCACCAGCTCGAAGAACGTCAGATGGTTTGTGTCGCGCCGGACCTGCTTCGAGTCCACCATCTGCGAGATGTCCATCGTGAGCTGCTCCACATCCGAATTGACGCCGGGATGAATCTTCTGGGGGTTGTTCGGGTCGTTCGGGTCGTGCACCTCGGACTTCGTGTTGTGCAACGTGATGAGAATCCGCTTGTTGGGAAGATCGGGATGGAGTTCGCCGTGCGTGGCGCGGATCTTCTGGACGACGTTCCCGTTGACGTCGAGCTGGTAGATGCTGACATCGCTGATGTTCTCGCCGTCGGACTTGCTGACGTAGATGAGGTAGCCGGGAAAATCGTCGTTGAAACGTCCCGGCGCGAGCAGCGCCGTCGGGTGGCTGAGGCCGAGCCGCGAGAGCCCCTCGCGAAAGGCCGCCTTCAACAGCGGCGCTTCCTGCAGGTTGAACTCGAGGCAGACGAGCGAGAGCAGGAACGACATCACCAGCACCGGCGCGATCAGTTGCGCAAAACCCTGGCCGCAGGCGCGCATGGCGGTGATCTCGTTGTCGGCCGAGAGGCGGCTGAAGACCAGCAGGCAGGCGGTCATCATGCCCATCGGCAGCGAGAAGGTCATCACGAAGGGCACCAGGTAGAGCAACTGGCGCAACACCGGCCCGACGGGCACCTGCTTGGTGGCGAGCAACTCCAGCAGTTGTTTCAACGCGTTGCCGGTCAGCAGGATGACACTGAACACCCCCACCGCCATCAGAAGCGTGAAGAGGACCTGCCGCGCGATGTAACGTTGAAGGATGTTCACGGGCCTAGTTTACACCGAAGCCGTGGTCGGTCTTGGTGGGTTTCAACTGCTTCTGGACCTTCGCCTTCCGGCTCTGGTTCTCGAGGCACCGGAGCAGCTTCTGCAGGCGCAGCCGCAGGTCCAGCATTTCCAGGAGCTGCTGCTTTTCGCGAAGGCTGGTGAGCAGCGTGAACGACACCAGGTCGCCCAGCATCTCCGGGTCGTTCACCTCCGTCAGCGCCTGCAACAGCGGCTTCGGCACGGCCTTTCCCGCCGCGGCCCGCAGGGTGGCCATCCGTCCGATCTTGGCCACCAGCTTGGTCGTCTCGCCATCAGGCGCGGGCGTGGTGTCGAGCGGCTCGATGGCCGCCACCGGATACGAGGCTCCCGGCACAAAGCCCGTGTAGCGCACGCGGCGCACCCCCTGCAACAGGACATTGGACGTGCCGTCCGGCATCTGGAACGACGCGCTGATGAGGCCGACGCACCCAACCTGGCAGGGATGCGGCTCCGGCTGGTCAGGCGCCGGCTCCTCGCTCATGAGGGCGACGGAGAACATCCGGTGGGTCTCCAGGGCATCGTGCAACATGCGGCGATAGCGGGGTTCAAAAATATGCAGCGGAAGCACGGCCTGTGGAAACAGGATCGTGTTGGGCAGCGCCATGACGGCGATTTCAGCAGGTAACTTCACCACGGCTGACATTACTGCCTTCCCTGCGCCACGCAAGTCCCGGATGGGAACAACGTGACTTGTGGTTGGTGATTGGTAACTGGTGACTCGTGATTCGTAGTTCGCCATTCGTGATTTGCAATTCGCCGCCCTGACCGCTGATGACGACTTGTTGGCGTGTAGGGTGCATGGAGCAAACAGGCGTTCTTCCAATTACGAGTTACAAATCACGAATTTCTCTTGCAAAATTCACGTCCAGTTCGCGCGCGGCCTTGACCTAGTCCACGCGCGTCACCGGCATCGTGAACGGGGCGTTGTGCAGCGTCTCGGCGTTGCGGGCAATCTCCTCCGCAATCTGGCGCATCGCCGCGATGAACCGGTCGATCGTCTCGCGGCTCTCGGTTTCCGTCGGCTCGATCATCAACGCCTCGGGCACCGTCATCGGGAAGTAGATCGTCGGCGCGTGGAAGCCGAAATCCAGCAGCCGCTTGGCGATGTCGCGTGCGCTCGATCCCTGCTTCTTCTGGTTCTTCGCGGAGAAGACCACCTCATGCATGCACGGCTGCGGGAACGGGTCGTCGTAGAGGTCCTTCAGCTTCGCCTTGATGTAGTTGGCATTGAGGATCGCCACCTCCGACACACGGCGCAACCCTTCGCCGCCGTGCGCCAGGATGTAGGTGAGCGCGCGCATCAGGATGCCCGTGCTGCCGTAGAACGAACGCATCTTGCCGATCGTCTGCGGCCGGTCGTAGTCCCAGACAAAACGTGGAGCGTGGAGCGTGGAGCGTGAAGCCGAGGGCGCCTCGTCCTTCACCGTCTTCAACCGGGGCACCGGCAGGAACGGCTCCAACGCCTTCTTCACGCCGACCGGGCCGGCGCCGGGACCGCCGCCGCCGTGGGGCGTGCTGAACGTCTTGTGCACGTTGAGGTGCACCACATCGAAGCCCATGTCGCCGGGCCGCGCCATGCCGACCAGCGCGTTCAGGTTGGCGCCGTCGTAGTACAGCAGCGCGCCGGCCTCATGCGCCATCCGGGCCACTTCCAGAATGTTCGTTTCAAACACGCCGTGCGTGCTCGGGTTGGTGAGCATCACCGCGGCCACTTCCCCGTCCAGCACTGCGCGAAACTTGTCGATGTCCACCTCGCCCTGCTTGTTCGACGGCACCGTCACCACCTGGTAGCCGGCGAGATGCGCCGACGACGGGTTGGTGCCGTGCGCCGAGTCGGGCACAATCACCTTGCTCCGCGGATTGCCGCGGGCGGTGTGATACGCGCGGATCAACAACAGGCCGGTCAATTCCCCGTGGGCGCCGGCGGCCGGCTGCAGGGTGAACGCATCCATGCCGGTGATGGCGCACAACGACCGCTCCAGCAGATCAAAGGCGGCGAGCGTGCCCTGCGTGGTGGAGGCCGGTTGATACGGATGCAGGCTGGCAAACCCCGGCAACGACGCAATGCGGTCGTTGATCTTCGGGTTGTACTTCATCGTGCACGAGCCGAGCGGATAGAAATGCGTGTCCACGCTGAAATTGAGCTGGCTCAGGCGCGTGACGTGGCGGACCACATCGATCTCGCTGACTTCCGGCAGTTCCGCGTCGTGCTGGCGCAGACACTCCGGCGGCACCAGATTCGACAACGGCTTCGCCGGCGCATCGAAGGCCGGCAGTGAACAGGCGCGGCGTCCGGGTGACGACAGTTCGAAAATGAGCGTCTCTTTCATCGCGGCAACTCCTTTCCGCAGGCGGCGCGACCGAGCGCCTCCGCCAGCCGCCCAATGTCGGCCGTCGTGCGGGCTTCCGTGGCGCAGACCAGCAGGTCGCGCTCCATGCCGGCATGAAACCGTCCCAGCGGCAGGCCCGGGAGAATCCCCTCGCGCTCCAGCCGGTCGCAGAGGGTCTGCGCGGGGAGCGGACAGGTGACGACAAATTCGTTGAAGAACGGCGCGCGCGGGAACTTGAGCGCGAAACCGGGCACGCGGCTGACGGCGTCCGCGGCCTGATGGCTGCGGCGCAGGTTCAGTTCCGCCAGTTCGCGCATGCCCTGCTTGCCCATCAGCATCATAAAAAGGGCGGCCCGCAGCGCCATCAACGACTGGTTGCTGCAGATATTCGACGACGCCTTCTCGCGGCGGATGTGCTGCTCGCGCGCCTGCAAGGTGAGGCAGAACGCCTCGCGTCCCTCGGTATCCACGCTGCGGCCGACGATGCGCCCGGAAATCTTGTGCACCAGCGGCTTGGCGCAGGTGAGGAAGCCGAGATACGGCCCGCCGTACCCGACGGGAATGCCGAGCGGCTGCCCCTCGCCCACGGCGAGGTCGGCCCCGTATTCGCCCGGCGGCCGGAGCGCGCCCAGCGAGAGCGGATTGACGACCGCAACGAACCAGGCCCCCTTCGGCTTGATCAACCCGCCCGCCTGCTGCATCGGTTCGATGCAACCGAAGAAATTCGGCGACTGCATCAGCACGGCGGCGGTGTTGTCGTTCACCGCGGCGGCGAGCGCGTCGAGGTCAGTGACACCGTCGCGCACCGGCACGTCCACGATCTCCACGTCCATGCCGGCGGTGTACGTCCCGAGAATCTGGCGGTACTCGGGGTGCAACGCGCCGGACACGACGATGCGGTTGCGGCGCGAATGGGCATTCAGCGACAGGTACGCGCTCTCGCCGACCGCCGAGCCGCCGTCGTAGAGCGAGGCGTTGGAGACATCCATGCCGGTGAGCCGGCAGATGAGCGTCTGGTATTCGTAGAGCAGTTGCAGCGTCCCCTGGCTCGCCTCGGCCTGGTAGGGCGTGTAGGCGGTGTACAACTCGCCGCGCGAGACGAGGTGATCCACCGCGCTGGGAATGAAGTGTTCGTAAGCGCCCGCGCCCAGGAACGACGTGAGCGCCTCGAGCGTCCGGTTGCGCGCCGCCATCGCGCCGAGTTCGCGTTGCAACTCCGGCTCGGACATCGGGGGCGGCAGGTCCATCTTAAACTGGCGCAGCGATGCGGGCACCGCCGCGATCAGTTCGTCAAATTGGGCGACCCCGATCGCGCGCAACATGGCGGCCCGATCGGCGTCTGTATGAGGAATGTAGTCCATCGGAATGCGGCCTGCGGAAAGAGGTCACCGGCGAAAGGCGACGATCACCGCCGCCCTTCGCTCTCCGCACGCCCCTTCAAATTACTTCTCGTCGTCCTCCTCGTCGTCCCCGCTCTCCTTCTCGCTGAGGATCTCCTCGTAGTCGCTGTCGCTGAGCAATTCCTCGATCTCCGCCGGGTCGGCGAGCTTGATCTTGAACAGCCAGCCCTTGCCAAACGCGTCTTCGTTGACGATGGCCGGATCGTCGAGCACGTCCTGGTTGATCTCCACGACCTTGCCGGAGAGCGGCGCGTAAATGTCGCTGGCGGCCTTCACCGACTCGACCACGGCGCACTCGGTGCCGGCTTCAATCTCGTCGCCCACCTTGGGCAGGTCGAGATAGACAATGTCGGTCAGCTCTTCCTGGGCAAAATCGGTCAACCCGACCGTGGCGGTCTCGTTGCCCTTGCCCAGCTTCACCCACTCGTGGCTCTCCGTATATTTCAAATCATTTGGCACGTTCATGATATTTTATTGGTTCTTGCGAAAAATTGGTTTACCCACCATCTCCGCCGGGAATCGCTTGCCGCGAATCTCGACTTCCAAAACGTCTCCGCCCGTCGCACAGGCCGGCGGCACGTATCCCATGCCGATGCCCGCACCCAGCGACGGCGACTGCGTCCCGCTGGTCACCTCGCCCACGACCTTGCCGCCCACGACCAGCGGATAATGCGGCCGCGGCGGGGCGCTTCTACCCTTCATGCGAAACGCAACGAGCATTTTGCTCGTGCCAGAAACCGTCTGGCGTTGCAAGTGTTCTTTTCCGACGAACGCGGTTTTTCCCAGCGCCACGAATTTGCCCAGCCCGGCATCCATCGGCGAGGTCTCCTCGTCCAACTCGTGTCCGTAAAGCGGGTAGCCCATTTCCGTCCGCAGCGTGTCGCGCGCGCCGAGGCCGCACGGTTTCACCTGCTGCTTCAGCAGCAACGCCCACACCGCCGCCGTCTGTTCCGCCGGAATGACCAGTTCAAAACCGTCCTCACCCGTGTAGCCGGTTCGCGCCACTAGCACGCTGGCGCCCGCCAGCGGCTTCCGCGCGATGCGGTTGCGCTTCACCTCCGCCGACACGCCCGGCAACAGGGCCTCCATCACCGCCGCGCTGCGCGGGCCCTGCACCGCGATCGCACCCATCCGGTCGGACAGGTTTTCAATCACGAGGTCGCCCGCGGCCAAGCCCAGGCCCGCCGCCACGGACTGGATGTGCGGCACGTCCACGTCGATCCGCGACGCGTTGATGATGAGGAAATACTCCTGCTCGCCGAGGCGGTAGGCGTACAGATCGTCCACCGTGCCGCCGCGCGCGTTGCACATCAGGTTGTATTGACCCTGTCCAATCGCAAGTTTGGCGAGATCGTTGGTGAGCAGCTGGTTGAGGAATGCCAGCGCCTTCGGGCCGCGGACACTCACCTCGCCCATGTGCGAGATGTCGAACATGCCACAGTCCGTCCGGACCGCGTTATGCTCAGCCAGGATGCC
>CAZAAF010000038.1:11665-14718 GCA_964482575.1 uncultured Verrucomicrobiota bacterium
GTGGCCAGATGCTCATCGATAATCGACGTGTACTGCACCGGCATCTCCCAGCCGCCAAACTCCACCAACCGGGCGTCCAGTTGGCGATGGCTTTCGTAGAGAGGCGTACGTTTCAAAGGACCTTCAGTTGACATAAAGGGCGAACGTAGAAGAAGCGGCACTGGATGTCAAAGGTTGTTCGCGCCACCCCGAGACCGGCTGGGGAGGTGTGCGAGAGATGCGTCCACACGGGTCGGGAACTGATAATCGCTGGCTCGTCCCCGATGTGTCCCCCATTTGGGTTCGTTTCGTCATTTGCAATGTCGTTCGATTTGCAACCCACTGCCATTGCGTGACTTGCTTTTCAACATTTGGGTTCGTTTCGTCAAAACCGGTCTTCATAAAAACGACCGACCCAACCTTGATTTACCTTGATTGACGTTGACTATTGTTCTCCAAGCTTGATTGCACATAGCTGCGGGAAGCTTCGAGGTGGGTATCCCGATACCATTCACGGAGAAACGTGCCAGGACGGGGTTCGTCGCTGGTTTCGATGGAAATACCCTGACGCAAGAAGCCGGAATTGGACATGGACCGGGTTTGTCCCCGTTCCGGTCACACTCCCCTCTACCACCGGTTTGGACAACGCCCGTTCTCACAGACGCCTCTTAGCACAGAAGGGCTGTTTGGAAAGCGAAATTGCTCCCCTAGAGGAGTGCAGAACCACCCGCAAATACGCGGGTTTCCAGAAGCAAAAACAGCTATGGAGGAGGCTATCCCAAGCACGCCCAGAGCAGCAGGCTGCCGCCGACCACGATGCGATACCACGCAAAGGCGTTGAAGGTGTGGGTCTGGACGTAGCGCAACAGCCACTTCACGGCGATGAACGAGACCACCGCCGAGACAGCCGTACACCACAACAACACGCCCCAGTCTTCCGTGGGCGCGCCCGGCACCGGATGATGCAGCGCCTTGAAGATCTTCAGCCCGCCCGCCGCCAGCATCGTGGGGATGCCGACCAGGAAGGAAAACTCCGTCGCCGCCGGCCGATTCATGCCCAGCGCCAGCATGGCCAGGATGGTCGCGCCCGAGCGGGAGGTGCCGGGGAAGATCGCGGCCACCAACTGCGCCACGCCCACGGCCACCGCCACGGTCCACGTCACCTCACCCGACAGTTTCTTGTCCTTGATCCACCGCTCGACGACCAGGAACAGGATGCCACCCACCAGCAGCGCCACGGCCACCGGCAGCGACTGCTCCGGCAGCTTGAAATGGAGTTTCTCGAGAATCACGCCGCCCACGCCGGTGACGACGAAGGCCAGCGCGAGTTTCAGGATGAAGTCGCGCGTGGCGGCCTCACGCCAGTGAAAGAGCACCTGGCGCAGCCGGTCGGGAAACAGCGGCAGCACGGCAACCACCGCGCCGCACTGGATGACGACGTTATAGAGGTCGCTCGACTGTTTGTGGAAGGCCTGCTCGAAGATGAGCAGATGCCCGGTGGATGAAACCGGCAGGAACTCCGTGATGCCCTCGACGATGCCCTGAAGAAATGCGAAGAACCAGACGTTATCCATGCGTGCCCTAGCCTCCGGCGACGATGCGGACGACCTCCAGCCGGTCGCCCTCGTTCAACTCGACGTTCGCGAACTGGTCGCGCCGCAACGGTTCGCCGTTGTGCTCCACGATGACGATGCGCGGGTCCAGGCCCTGCCGCTGGAGGAAATCCGTGATGCGGCATGGCAAGGCGACGGTCGCCGGCTTGCCATTGGCCGTGATGCAGACGGTGCTGTTCATGATGCCGCGTTCTCGGACAACGCCGGGTCCCAGTCCTTCCAGACCGGCTCGTACCCCAGCGCACGAAGTTGGGCGGCAACCTCCACCGCCGAACGGTCATCCGCTATCACAAATTGTTCCTCGGCGCAATCATGCTCGCCTTCAGACTGGATCGCGGGGGTCTCCACGACCCTGCCCCGCTGCGTCCGGTGCAGCTTCTCGCTGCCTGCGCCGGTGTATCCGCCCGGCTCCGTCCGGCTGCCCGCGCTGATCAGCGTGATGCCGAGCGGGACCAGTCCGTTACGCAGCCCGGCCGACTCGCGCGTGCTCAACACGATGCCCACGTTCGGGAACGTGAGGCGCAGCGCGCACACGAACTGCACCATCTCACGGTCGCTCATCAGATACCGGGGCTGGAATGCGCCCGCGGCGGGCCGCAGCCGCGGCAGCGACACGGTGAGCTGGGCGCGCCAGCAGGTGCGCAGCAGATACTCCGCGTGCGCCGCCAGGGCGATGGCCTCCTCGTGCCATTTCCAGAGGCCGATCAACGGCGCGATGCCGAGCCGGCGCATGCCCGCCGCGTACCCGCGCTCGGGCGTCTCCAGCCGCCAGTCGAAATTCTTCTTCGGTCCCGCCGTGTGCATCTCACGGTACACGTCGCGGTTGTAGGTCTCCTGATAGACCACGAGGCCTTCGCACCCTGCCTCGACGATGGGCCGGTACTCCTCCGCCTCCATCGGGCCGACCTCGATGCTGATGCTCGGCACGCCCGCCGCGTGCAACGCCGCCACGCAGTCGCGCAGATAGGTCCCCGACACAAACTTCGGATGCTCGCCCGCCACCAGCAGGATGTTGCGAAAACCTTCCGCCACGAGGTGGCGCGCCTCGGTCATCGCCTGCTCCACCGTCAGCGTGGTGCGCAGGATCGGGTTGTCGCGCGAGAAGCCGCAATACTGGCAGTTGTTGACGCACTCGTTGGAGAGATAGACCGGCGCGAACATCCGCATGACCTTGCCGAACCGTTTCACCGTCAGCGCATGGCTGGCCTGCGCCATGGTTTCCAGGAACGGCGCGGCGGCGGGGGAAATCAATGCGGCGAAATCCTGGAGCGAGCGATGCTCGCCGCGGGCGAGCGCCCGTTCCACGTCCGCCGTGGTCGCCTGCCCGGCCAGTTCGGCGAGCGGCGTCATGGGCAATTCGTTGAATGTCGTGACAAAACTCATGGGCTTAAAAACATCCGCCGCCCACTCGGGTCGGGGGCCGCGTACATCACACCATCCGGTAGTTGCACAGTGAATGGT
>CAZAAF010000038.1:14728-15089 GCA_964482575.1 uncultured Verrucomicrobiota bacterium
CCCGGTTGCGCAAGGGCGGCGCGCAGCGGGAAGCACAACGGGGAAAAATCGCCGTAACCGGTATTTTTCGCAGCCCGCGACGCCGTCGCGGGAATCAATCATGGATAATTTTCCGCCACGGCGTGGCGGGCTACGAGTTGCGGCCACGGAAAACTTCGATTACGGATTCCCTTCCTCTTCCTGCTCCTTCTTCCGGCCCTTGCGATAGACGTACACGAGGATGCCACCCAGCCCGCCCATGCCGAACAGCAGCAACATCCCGCCCAGGGTCGGCGCATACCGGCCACCGTTGGCCAGGACGGCCAGCGAGGGCAATCCCACCGTGGCCAGGGTGAGGATGCCACCTTCGATAAATGCCGAG
>CAZAAF010000039.1:0-13744 GCA_964482575.1 uncultured Verrucomicrobiota bacterium
GTTCACCATGCATTGAAGACTTCACCGTGCCCGGAGCGTAGATCGGCACGACTCGCTACGGAATCACTTCGTCTTCGCCTGCACCATGCCGGCGCCCACGCGTTCGGGCGTCTGGCTCAACGGCAGCGCATCGTTCTGGAGCCAGGTCGATCCGCCGGCCGCCGTGGTGGCGCCGCTGGAAATGCCGTACGCCAGCACGCCCGAGGTGATGGCGGCCGCCTGCGAGGTGCCGTCGCCCAGGACCAATCGATTGCCGGTGTACGCGGACTGGATGCCGACGCCCGGCGCGGAGATATCGAGCCCGGTGCCGGAGTTGGAGTAGTACGCCTGCTGCAGTTTCGCGTCCACGCCGCCGACGGAGATGACGGAGGAAATGGCGGCGGGGAAGGCGAGCCGATTGACCGTCTCGTCATTGCCGGCGGAGGCCACCACGGCCGCGCCGCGGCTTTGGGCGTAGCTCACGGCATCGCGTACGGCCTCGGAATCGCCGTAGGACCCGAGGCTGATGTTGATGATCTGCGCGCCGGCATCCGCCGCCTGGATGATCCCGGCGGCGAGCGTGAAGCTGTCGCTGGAGCCGGTGCTGTCGGCCACGCGCACGTCGAGGATATGAGCGCCAGGCGCCACGCCGGGCGCCTGCGGGTCCTGCCCACCGATCAGGCTGGCCATGGCGGTGCCGTGTCCATCGAACGGCTGGCCGTCGTTGACCAGATCGTAATGGGTCACCTGGTTCTCCGCGAACGTCGGATGGCTGTCCACGCCACTGTCCACCACCGCCACCGTCACGCCCGCGCCCCACGTCGCGCGGTCGCCGTTCGCCCCAATGGCTTCCAGAAACCCCGTCCCGCCAAACGACGCGCTTCCGACCCCGCCGGGGCGGTTTTCCTCCTGAAGAAAATCGGGGACCTTGACTTCGTAGTTGGCATCCACGCTTTCATACAACGCCGTGCTTGTTCCAAGCACATCGCGCAACGATTCCAGGTCCTTGTAGCCCACGCGCATCGCCGACACCGCCTCCAGCCGGCCCAGGATGGTGATTTTCCTGCCAGCAGCCCGCCTCAAAAAATCGCGCAGTGCAGCGGCCGACTTGAACCGCATCACGGCTTCGTGGGGAATTGCATGGTCGCGCTCGAGACGTTGGCGGAGCCCTTGCAGCGGTTGATCCTCGCGTTTCGCCTAAGACGCCGCTGGAGGCAGGGACGGCGACCCGGCCGTAACATGCCGTGCAATGCGGGGGGCGCGGACAACGGCACGGGACGCGTCTCGTTCCGTCAGGGACGACGGTGAAATCCTGTCCGGCGCCAACCAACCCCGGTCGTGCAGCACGACAGCCAGCAAGATCGCCGCGAGCACAAAACCGCTCGCCGTCAATCCATGCTGGTAACGAAATGCATTCATCAGCCTCCTCTGTGGTACATCGTCAATTCTCCACGCACATCACCCGCTTTTCAACCAAAAGTCACACCCTCATTTCGCCGGGAGCGGCAGCACGTTATACTCCTTTCGCACCGCATCGAACACCGCGCTGCCCCGCGTCTTCTCGAGACAATACATCACCACGCCATCACACCGGCCCTCCCGCCACGCCTCCAGCGACATCCGTACCCAGTCCGCCATCCGCCCGGGCGATGCCGGATCGCCGTGCCGCATCTTGAACTCGCCGCGGTCACCCGAGGTCATCACGACCAACGGCACGTGAAACCGCCGCTGGCCCGTCCGCGACCGCGCGTCGAAACCCGACTGGAAGGCCCCGCGGCTGCGCACGGTCCACGGCTTCGTGTCCCGGAAATCCGCCGCCATCTTCAATCCCTCGGCACGCAGGTCGCGCAGTTGCCATCGCACGCCGAAGTTACTCACGCCTTTCTTGTCGAACAATCGGAAGGCCACCGTGACGGCCTCCTTGCCGCGTACGGCGTCGGTCACATCCACGCGCACATCCTGCCACTTCGCATCGCCGCCCGCCACGTCCTGTTCCCACACCACCGCGTCGTCCACCAGCAACTGTTTGAAATGATAGCCCTCCGTCTTGCCGCAAAAATCATCCTTCTCGCGAAACCCGAGGGTGGCCCGCCCGGACGTCAACACCGTGACGGTTTGCGCCGCCTGGATGAAATCCCCCGCGTGTGACGGCTGCGAATACGGGTAGCTCAACTCCCCGGCGTGGGCCGTGCGCACGTCGTTCAGGATTTCCCACGCCGCCGCAATCTCGTCGCGATCCTCGGGATACGCCGCGATGACGCCATCCACGATGTCGTGATAATCGTCCACGAACTTGCGCGTGATTTCGCGGTAGTACATCAGCGGCAGGAAGGCGAGCTGCGGCTGGACCACCTTCGTCCGCGCCTGCATCGTCCGCACATAGTCGCGGGTCAGCAACTTCGAGGTGTTCGCGTAGAAGTCGTCGATCGACCACGCCTTGAGGTTGGGATGCTGCAGCGACAACTTCGCGATTTCCTCGCCCCAGCGGGCGAAGTCGAGGCCGAACGGCGCCGACGGCGGAGGCTCGGAGGGCGGCACCAGATACGCCCAGACGTCAATCCCGGCCTCGGCCGCCTTCGGCAGGAACCGCTGCAAATCCTCCCAATCCGTGGGCTGATGCCAGAGGAGCCAGAGGTAGGTGTTGACCCGTAGTTCCTTCAAGCGCGCCAGCAGGAAGTCCGTGTCCACGTGTTTGCTGGCGAGCCGCGGCTCGGCGTCGTAGTCCCCGAGGATGCCGTGCACGGCATCGCGTTTCGGGGTCTGCGCCAACGCTCCCGCCACCCATGCCAGCACGGCCCATGACACAATCCGTTTTTTCATCGCGCTCCTTCCCGAGGTGCCGCGCACTATAACCGATGCCGGGAAGCGTTGCCAGCACGCCCCGTCGTCCGGGCCCCGCAAAAAAACACTTTGCGGAATTCATCCGCGCACTGCAAACTCCGTACGGAGTCAAACGCCATGCTGACGACGCTGCGCATCAAAAACCTGGCCCTCGTGGCCGACCTCACGCTGGAACTCCAGCCGGGTTACAACGTCATCACCGGCGAAACCGGCGCGGGCAAATCCATCCTCATCGGCGCCCTCAGCCTCCTGCTCGGCGAACGCGCCGACCGCACGCTCATCCGCAGCGGCGAGGAAAGTTGCTCCGTCGAGGCCGCGTTCGACGTCTCCCGTCTGCGCGCACCACTCAAGTCGTTCCTCGAGGACAACGGTCTGGAACCGTGCGAAGACGGCCAGTTGGTCGTCAAACGCGTCTTCACCGCCGCCGGATCGAACCGCCAGTTCGTCAACGGTTCGCCGACCACGCTCAACATCCTCGGCACGCTCGGCGAATGGCTCGTGGACATCCACGGGCCGCACGACCACCAGTCGTTGCTCCATCCCTCACGCCAGCTCGACATCCTCGATGCGTTCGGCAATCTCGGCGAATTGCGTGCCTCTTTTGCGGACCTGGTCCACCGCCGGACCGGCATCGAGTCTGAAAAAGCGGCGTTGATCGTGGACGAGAAAACCTACGCGCAGCAGCTCGACCTGCTGCGATTCCAAGTGCGCGAGATTTCCGATGCCCGGCTGCAGGCGGATGAGGAGGCGCGCGTCGATCAAGACTACCGTCGCGCCAGCAACGCCGCCAAACTCCTTGAATTCGGCCAGACCGCCCTCGCGTTGATCGGCGAGACGGACGATGCCGTGCTCACGCGAACAGGCGAAATCGGCCGCATGTTGCGCGAGCTGCAGCGGCTCGACCCCGCCGCCGAACCGCTCGTCGCCGGCCAGGAACAGGTCGTGACCGCCCTGCGCGAACTTCAAGGTGAACTCACGCACTATCTCGAGAAGATTGACCTGGACCCGGCGCGGCTGAAGGAGCTCGAAGACAGGCTGAATCTGATCCAGTCGTTGCGTCGTAAATACGGCGCGACCCTCGCCGACGTCATCGCTTTTGGCGAGGAAGCGGCGAAGAAACTCCACAGCCTCGAAGCACGCGATGCCGAACTGGCCAGGCTCAACGCGGAACTCCAGAAGCTGGACGCCGATTTGAATAGGATTGGCAGGCAACTTTCCGAAAAACGGCGGCAGGTTGGACCAAAGCTAAGCAAAGCTGTAATGAATGAGCTAGGTGCGCTCGGTTTCAAGCAATGCAGATTTGATGTATCACTAAATACTTCATTACCAGATATTTACGATAATTCAAAGTTGCTACCTGGTTTACAGTCGCTATCAAAGAACAATCTGAGTTCTTCCGGTTTTGATAGCATCGAATTCCAGTTCGCACCGAACCTTGGCGAACCGGCACGTCCTCTCCGCGCTATCGCATCCTCGGGTGAAATGGCTCGCGTGATGCTCGCCTTGAAGACGGTCCTCGCCGCCGAGGATGAGATACCGGTACTGGTGTTCGATGAGGTGGACGCCAATGTCGGCGGCGAGACCGCACACGCCGTCGGCGGGAAGATGCGCCAGATCTCCGGCCGCCACCAGGTACTGTGCATCACCCACCTCGCACCGGTCGCCGCGCAAGCGATGACTCACTTCGTTGTCAGCAAGGAACTCAAAGGCGGCCGGACCGTTTCAGACTTCACCATCCTCGACAGAGCAGGCCGGGTCGACGAGTTGACTCGCATGCTCGGTGGACAAACCGACGCCGCCAGGAAGCACGCAGAATCACTGCTGAAGTGATTGTTGACACTAAGATTGGTGTCAATTCCGTCTGTTTTTATATTCCAGTTGATCCGTAACGCTTTATTTTAAGCGTCATTACGCTATCACACTTGTAGTCACAATTAGCACACGATCTGTCGTTTTTGATTGAATACAACAACCAGTCTGTAGTTGTGTGCATCATATATACAGGCATTGTTCCACATGGAACATGGACCATGGAGAACGTGTATCTTGGCGCAATTGAACAGCAGGATCAGCTCCTTTAAATCACGTCCGACGTGATCGAAATAGCGTTCTCACGGCATGCAATCAGATGACTCCTGATGATCACGCCTACAGCCCAACAAACACAGTTCTGAATATCACTGATGGTCGCCTGACTATGTTCCACGTGGAACAAGTCCAGGAATCGCCAGCCATTCATGGCAGTAGGCCTTAATAATAATCCATCATGCCAATCCCGTCACCTGTACACAGCATATCTGATGTAATTGAGAATCAGGTAATGGACGGATGAAATTGTAGTCGGGCTTGCCATGCCTATCGGTTTGTAATGATGCGAAGTGAATGTCGTCACATCTGGGTCATCCATTGGTGAACCACATCATCTGAGCGAGCGATGTTCTTTGTGTTCCAGGTACGGATAACACGATCATGTCTTACATATTGTTCGTGTCGATCAGTCATCTCAGTTATGTCGGCAATGAAGTCATCCTGTGTATCCACACTCATGTCTCGTGTTCCACGTGGAACATGAACCCGATAGGTGAGTGCATTATCCCATAGCAGGCCATATTTCATGTGAAATACATTCCAAATGCGCAAAGGTCATCATCGTCCCACATAAATAATTGTAAATAACTCAACAAGATAAACATACGTAATACAATTCCAGTTAACTCACATCATATTTCCAAAAACCAGATATTTAGAGAATATATCTAGCAATGAACCCGTTTCGTTCTTCTCGCCAGTAGCCTTGGAACGGGCCATGCCGTCGGCTCATGACCCTTTTGTCGTAATGACAAGCGCGGCGAACTGTGAGAGATTGGCAACCGGTTTCATTCGGAGGCTTTTTATATGAAGCGATTCTGTTGCTGGTTCGTTCTCCTCGTGCTGGGCGTCAGTGTCCAGGCGCAAACGGTGGTTCGCGAATGGCGGCCCGACGAACTCGCCAAATGGAGCGGCAGCCTGCTGGACAAGATGTGCGTCAAGGACGGCGCGCTGGAGTTCGATGCGCGGCCGGGCGATGCCATGCTGGTCAGCCCCTTGTTCGACGGTTTCCCGGCCACGCCGTGGCAACGGATCGAAGTGACGATGAAGTCGGATGTGGCCGGCGGTTGCAATGTCTTCTGGACCGGCACTCCGAAATCGAAATACGGCGGGTTCTCACCGGAAAAACACACGTCGTTTGAATCCGAAACAGGCGGATTCCATACCTATACGATCGAGCCGTTCTGGCAGGCGGAGAAGAAGATCATCCGGCTGCGGCTCAGCGTGCCGCATGACCGCGGCGGCCACTATGTCATCCAATCCCTCCGCGTCGTCGAAGTCGCGCCGCCGTCGCCCGTGACCCTGCCGGTGACCGGCGTCCCGCTCGACGCCGACGGCGAATGGCGGGCGCGCGTGACTCTTCGCGCGGAAGACGCCTCGTTCGTCACGCTGCGGATGTCAGCCGATGCCGGCACTGCGGGCACGCTGTCCTTTGCCAACAGTGATCGGAACGGAATGAAGACGGTCCATTTCCCCCTGCGCGCCGACGGTCAGATGCACACGTACAATCTCGACATTGGATCCGCGTCGAAAGGCAGCCTGAGCGGACAAATCATCGCGCTCCGGCTGAAACCGACCAATGCCGCCAACGCGAAGGTGAAGATCGAATCCATCGCCGCGGGTGGCGACATCGCGGGTCCGGCGGATATCGAGCTGGCCTACGTCGGCCTGTGCAACGCCTTCGCCCGCGCGGGCCGGCCGGAACGTCTCGAAGTGGTGGTGCGCAACCATGGAGGCGAACTGGCGCGCGTGAAGCCCCAACTCACGATCTCGGGTGCGCGGTTGCTGGGCTCCGAGCCCGCACCCGCCGAGGTGGAAAATGGCCTGCCGTCAATTTTCGCCTGGACCGTGCAAGCGGACAAGGCAGGCCAGGCCACGGTCGCGGTCTCCGCGGAGGGCGCGGCCTCGTTGAAGGGGACGCTGGAGTTTAAGCCCTTGTTGCGCCTTCCCAAAGCCTCCTATGTCCCGAAACCCCAGCCGGCCAAGAGTGATTATCAGGTGGGCGTCTATTATTTCCCGGGCTGGCACACCGCCGCGCGCTGGACGCCGATCAAGGCGTATCCCGAACGCCAGCCACTGCTCGGCTGGTATCGCGAGGGCGACCCGGAAGTGGCGGACTGGCAGATCAAGTGGGCCGTCGAGCACGGCATCAATTTCTTCCTGTACGACTGGTATTGGGACCGCGGCGGCCGCCATTTGGAACACGGCATTCACGACGCGCTCTTCCACGCCCGTTACCAGAACCTCATCAAGTTCTGCCTGCTGTACGCCAACCACAACCAGCCCGGCTCCCACTCCGCCGCCGATTTCGAGAAGATCGCCACCTACTGGATCGAGAATTATTTCCGGAAACCGAATTACCTGCGCGTGGACGGCAAACCGGTCGTCGTGATGTTCGCGCCGATGAACCCCGCGCGCGACATGGGCGTGGAGGCGGTGCGGCGCTCGTTCGACCAGATGCGTGAGATGTGCCGCGCGGCAGGCCTGGGCGGAATTCATTTCGTCGCGTGCATGCCGCCGAACACCAGCCTGCTGCCGCAGTTGAAGGCGATGGGGTATGACGCGGTCAGCACCTACAATTGGCCGTCCCTGAACATGACGGCCGCCGAGCGGCTGGCAAACCGCGCATCGTACGAGTCATGCATTGACGGTTTCGTCACGGCGTGGCGCGACATCGCCGCCGCCGGCATCCTCAAACTGATCCCGCCGGTCTGCGGTGGTTGGGACGCGCGGCCGTGGCACGGCGAAGGCACGCTGGTCCGCACCCAACGCACGCCGGAGGTTTTCAAGAAGCATCTGATGGATTGCAAACAATTCCTCGACGCGCAGGAACCGAAGTCCAACATGCTGTTCGTCGAGGCGTGGAACGAGTGGGGCGAGGGCAGCTACATCGAGCCCCACCGTGAATTCGGTTTTGGCTACCTCGAGGCGATCCGCCAGGTCTTCGCTCCGAAATCGCCGAAGCCGAAGGAAATCGCACCCGCCGACATCGGCCTCGGGCCGTACGATCTTCCCGACCTCCCGCCGGCCACGGCGTGGGATTTCACGAAGGCCACCGACACGCTCGGCTGGTCCGGCAACGTCAGCAACCTCCGGGTCGGCAAAGGCGCGCTGCAGTTCACCACGAGCGGGCGCGACCCGATCCTCACCAGTCCGCCCATTCACGTGCAAGCCGGGCAGTTTCTCTCCATGGTCGTGAGCCTCAAGGCGGCCCGGGACATTGACGGCCAGCTCTTCTGGGGCAAACCCGGCGTGGGCATGAGCGAAGCCACCAGCGTGCACTTCCCGATTCGCGGCGACGGGCAGTTCCATGACGTGAAGGTGAATCTGGCCGGCAACCCGCGCTGGCGCGGCCTCATCACCTCCCTGCGCTTCGATCCCGGCAGCCTGGATGGCGTCGAGGTGGAGGTGAAATCCATCTCGCTGGAAAAGAAATAGGCGGGGCAGGGTGGCGGCCGCTTCGTGGTTGCGCGACGGCGGCACACCTGCGAAAGTCCGGGTGCCATGAAAGCACTCGGTTCCCTCCTGCTGATGGTGGCGATGGCCGTGCCGTCGGGCGCGGCCGATGAAAGCCCCTCGTCACCACCACCTCCGGCCCGGACCACGGTGCGATCCAAGGTGCACAACGCCTCGAAACCGTCCGGCCCGGAAAAATGGATCGGTGTTTCGGTGGCGCCGGTGCCCGACATGGTCCGCGCGCAACTGTCCAACCTCCCGGAAGGCCAGGGCGCGATGGTGTTCGGCATCACCAAGGAAAGTCCCGCGGTGGTGGCCGGCCTGGAGAGGTTCGACGTGATCGTGCGCGCCGACGGCCAGCCGGTCAGCAAGCCGGACGAGTTGCAGACGGTTTTGAACAAGCGCAATTTCGGCACCCAGGTGAGGCTGGAATTGATCCGCAAGGGCCTGGCGAAACAGATTTACGTCATCGTGCTGGAAAAGCCGGAGGGCGATCCGGCGGGAGGCGGGCAGGGGCGGGGCGGCCTTTTCGGCAGCGACGTGCGCCCGGAAAACGTTTCCATCCAGTTCAGCTACACGGACGCCAGTGGCAAGCAACAGACGATGGGCGCGCCGACCTTGTCGGCCTTCGGCGAGAAGGCCCGGCAGGACGAGTCATTCCGGAACCAGATGCAGCAGATGTTCCAGGGGCTTCAACAAAACCCGCAGGGCATCACAATCCAGCTTCGGCCGGCACAGAATGCGCCCGAATCTGCGACTCCGAACCCGTAGCCCCCGCGTGCGAATTGGCGGGGTTCAGGTCGGGCAGCGACGGGGCGGGTGTCTGCACCACCGGCGGTTCCATCTGCCAGACGGGCTTTGAAGGAGCGGTGGGATTCTCGGCAAACAGCATGTAGGAGCCGAGTATGGTGGGGGCCAGAATGCAGCCGTTTTGCAGCAGTGCCACCACAAGTACGGCCGCCAGAATGAGGCACCGATACATCATCGAGAATTTCACGATCCGTTTACCGCGGCACCGCCCGCGGCGACATCACTGGTTGCCGCCGCCAACCTGCCGTTGCTGCGCACGATATGCCGCCAGCGCCAGCAAAGGAAAGTAAATTCGATACCAGTGGTATTTCAAATAAAACACCTTCGGAAAACCGGTACCGGTGAATTCCTCCTCGCTCCACGTCCCGTCCGGATTCTGCCGTGCCAGCAGCCACTCCACACCGCGGCGCACCGCCGGATGTCCGCCCTCGCCGGCAGCGATGAGCGCGTGAATGGCCCATGCCGTCTGGGACGCGGTCGTCTTGCCCGTGCCACGCAAGGACGGGTCGTCGTAGGTCGCGCAACTTTCGCCCCAGCCGCCGTCGGCCTGCTGGTGATCGAGCATCCATCGAACCGCACGGCGCACATAGGGGGCCTGCATGTCTTCGCCAACCGCCGCCAGGCCGGTCAGCACCTGCCAGGTGCCGTAGATGTAATTGACACCCCAGCGGCCAAACCAGCAGCCGTCGTGCTCCTGCCGCGACTTCACCAGCGCCAGGGCGTGCTGGACCGGCTCACGCGACTTGTCCCAGCCGAGCGCGCCGAACGTCTCCAGCATCCGTCCCGTCACATCCAGCGAGGTCGGGTCGAGCATCGCGTTGTGGTCGGCAAATGGGATCTTGGTGAAGACCTCGTGGGTGTTGTCCTTGTCGAAACTGGCCCAGCCGCCGTCGCGGTTTTGCATCTTCAGTTGGAAGGTCATGCCTCGTTCGATGGCCGCATCGCGCGCGCGGGTGTCCTTCACCTCGATGTCGCGGATCACGCGCATGACGATGGCCGTGTCGTCGAAGTCGGGATAGAACTTGTTGGCATACTCTAACGGCCAGCCCCCGGGTTTGACCCCGGGCCACTTTACCTTCCAGTCGCCTTCGAACTTCAGCTCGCGGTCCAGCAGCCACTGCGTGGCCCTGACCAGCGCCGGATCATTCGCGGGCACGCCGGCGACACGCAGGTTGCCGATCACCCACGCCGTGTCCCAGATGGGCGAGAAACACGGCTGCAACCGCAGCGTGTCGCCCTCCTCGATCCGCAGTTCCTCGATCTTCTCCTCGGCATGCTTCACCAGCGGGTGGTCTTCCTTGTACCCCAGCGCGCGCAACGATAGCACGGCGTTGATCATCGCCGGGAAAATCGCGCCCAGGCTGCCGCCGTCGCCGATGCGCGGCTTCAGCCACTCTTCGGCCAGTTTCAACGAGTAATTGCGCAACGGCTTGAAGGGAATGCCTTCCCAGAACCGCAGCCACCAGTTCAGCGCCAGGAAAAAGTTGCGCCAGGAGAAAAGACTGGGATCCCGTGGAAAGGCGTAGTTCGCTTTTTCCGGCCCGCCAATGAACAGCTCGTCGATGCAATGCGGGTCGCTCCACGGTTTCACCGGCTTGTAGTGGTAGAGCACCGTCAGCGGCACGATCATCGTCCGCGACCATGCGCTCATGTCGTAGATGTTGAAGTAAAACCACTTCGGCATCGCGTTCAACTCGGCCGGCATCGCCGCAACGTGCGTGAAATCGTACAACCCGATCAGCCAGAGGAAGATGCGCGTGTAGCTGTTCACGCGCGACGCGCCGCCTTTGGCCAGGATCGCCTCGCGCGCCTGGCGCATGAACGGCTCGTCCGGCGAATACCCCGCCCACTTGCACACCATGTACGCCTTCACCGACGCGCTAAGATCCGGCGGCCCGCCCTTGTAGATGCACCATCCACCCGCTTCCGATTGTTGGGTGATGATGTAATTCACACACTGACGCAGCGTCTTCGGGTCCAATCGACCGAGCCAGTGCAGGTACATCAGGTATTCCGATTCCAGAATCGTGTCGCCCTGCAACTCGGCACACCAATGGCCGTCAGGCCGTTGTTGCCCACGCAGCCAGGCAATCGTCCGGTCAATCGCTGTATTGAGTTGTGATGTGGTTTCCATAGTGCGGCCTTAGACGAACAAAAAAGGAAGTTATTGGGCCAAATCCACCCGGTCAAGCTTTGCCGACGCGTGTTTGCCGCAAGGCCTCGTACAGCACGATGGCCACCGACGTGGCCAGATTCAGGCTCCGGGCCTGGGAATTCCACATCGGGATGCGGATGCACGCCGGGGCCTGGGCGTCCAACAACGCCGGCGGCAGCCCGATGCTCTCCCGGCCGAACACCAAAAAATCGCCCTCGCGATAGCGCGGCTCCAGATAACTGGCAGCCGCCCGCACCGTCAGAAAATAGAACGCCGCGTCCTTCGGCGCGGCGGCGCGCACCGCCTCGAAGCTCTTGTACAGGCGCACGTCCACCTCGTGCCAGTAATCCATCCCCGCCCGCTTCAGGGTCGCGTCGTCCAGGCGAAACCCGAACGGTTCCACCAGATGCAGCGTCGTGTTCGATGCCATGCACAACCGGGCGATATTGCCCGTGTTCGGCGGAATCTCCGGTTCAATCAGGACAATGTTCATGGGGCGGATTGGATGAGTAAGGAGTGACGAGTGAGACCCGATTTGGCTCTTCCGTTGCTTCTCACTCCTCACTCCTCAATACCTCACCTTCACCAGAAACAATCCCTGCGGCGGCGCGGTCTCGACCAGGGCCGTCCGCGTCTTCGATTTCAAAATACGCCCGATGTCGGCGGGCGACAGCTTGCCCGCGCCAACCTTCAACAGCGCCCCGGCCAGGCTCCGCACCATCTTGTAAAGAAAACCGTCCGCAGTCGCCGTGATCGTCACCAACTTGCCGCGGCGCGCCACAGCCAGCTGCTTCAGCGTCCGGACCGTGCTTTCCTGCTCGCGCTGCGGGTTGGCCGCAAACGCCGCGAAATCGTGTCGCCCGACCAGTACGCGCGCCGCGCGCCGCATCGCCGCCACATCCAGCGGGTGCGGCCCGTGGGCCGCCCACCGCCTCAAAAACGGGTCCATCACGTCGCCGCAAAAAACCTGGTAGCGATAGGTCTTCTCATGCGCCGAGAACCGCGCGTGAAAATCGCCGGGAACCTGCTCCACCCTCAGGATGCGCACATCCGGCGGCAACACGCTGTTGAGCGCGCGCCGCAGGTTCTTCACCGGAATCCTTGCCTTGGCCTTGGGAATCTGGAAGTGGGCCACCTGCGCCAGCGCGTGCACGCCCGCGTCGGTCCGCCCGCTGCCGTGGACGCGCGCCTGTCCGCCGAAGATCCGCCCGATGGCACGCTCGACGACCTCCTGCACCGCCGTGCCATTCGATTGCACCTGCCAGCCGGCGTAGTCGGTCCCGTCATAGGCGAGCGTGAGCTTGTAGGTCAGCATGGCAAGAACGTGATCTGTGACCCGTAACTCGTAACTCGACCCGGAGCGGTGACTCACCAACCACGAATCACGAGTTACGAGTTACGAATCACAAGTCAGATCGCATTGCTTTCGCATCCAGATAGTTCTGCAATATCAACTGCGCCGCCAGTGCATCGCGCTGGGCACGGCGGCGTTTGCGGCTGTAATCGGCCTCCACCATCGCCCGCTCGGCCTGCGCCGTCGTGAGCCGCTCGTCCCAGGTGACAATCCCGACCGTGACCGCCTTCTTCAATTCCACAATGAAAGCCCGAACACCCTCCGCCGCCGGGCCGTAGGAACCGTCCATGTTGCGCGGCATGCCGACCACAATGCCTTCCGCGCCGCGCTCCCGCGCCAGCGTGGCGATCCGTTCGCACGCCTGCGCCAGCGGCTCGGCGTCCACCTGTTCCAGCGGCAGCGCCAGCGTGCCGGTCTCGTCGCTCGCCGCGACGCCGATGCGTCGCTGGCCATAATCAATGCCCAGTAGTTTCATGATTTCACGGCATCCGCCAGCGTCTTCACAAACGCCGCGGCCTTTTCGACCATGTCGGGCGCGGCCCCAAGTCGGGCGATGCGGTCCACAATGGCACTGCCGACAATGACCGCCTCGGCATGGCTCGCCACAGCCCGCGCCTGCTCCGGCGTGGAGACGCCGAAACCGACCGCCACGGGCACGCGCGTATGTTGATGAATCTTCGCCGTCATCCCTGCGATGTTGGTCGCGAGCTTCTGCTGCATGCCGGTAACCCCTTCGCGGCTGACGTAGTAAATGAAACCGCCCGCCTGTTTCGCGATGGCCGCGATGCGCGCGTCGGTCGTGGTCGGGGCGATGAGATGAATCTGATGCAGGGACGCATCCTTCAGCAACCGGCTCCACGGCGCGGTTTCATCCGCCGGCAGGTCCAGCGCCAGCAGGCCGTCCACGCCGGCCGCGACCGCGTCGGTCACGAACGCCTCCACGCCGTAGCGATGGACCGGATTGAAATACGTGAACAGCACCACCGGGATCCGGCAGCCGTCGGCCCGCATTCGGCGCACCGTGTCGAGTATCTTCGCCAGCGTCGTGCCGCTTTTCAACC
>CAZAAF010000039.1:13754-15078 GCA_964482575.1 uncultured Verrucomicrobiota bacterium
ATTTGCGGCGGATGGCGGCGACGGTTTTCAGGAGTTTGGGTGGCGTGGTGCCGGATTCCAAACCGCGTTGGGCAGCAAGCTGGTTGACCACGCCGTCGGCCAGCGGATCGCTGAACGGCACGCCAAGTTCCAGCACATCCACCCCCGCGCGCTCGAACGCCAGCCCCAGCCGCCGCGTCACGCCGAGATCGGGGTCGCCGGCGGTGATGTAGGCGACAAAGCCCTTCTGGCCGCGCGTCCGCAGTTCGTCGAATCGTTGGTCAATGCGATTTGTCATACGTCGTAGCCGCGTCACTCCGTGGCGCAATCCTCATTCTCATCCGCGTCTCGGCGGAACGCGACTACTTTTGGTTCCTCAAATAAACAATCCTCAATCCTTCCAGTGTCAACGCGTCGTCCACGTGGCCGATGGCCGGCAGCCGGGCCGCTATCAACCGGGCATACGGGCCGGTGCCGACGATGACCGGCCGTTTGCCGGACATTTCGTTCCGCACGGCCGACAAAATCTCCCGCACCAGTCCGCGATAACCGATGATCGCGCCAGCCTCCATCGCCTCGATGGTGCTCGTGCCGATGGCGTGGCGCGGTTCGCGCAGGCTGAGCTTCGGTAGCAGCGCCGTCCGGTGATACAGGTAATCCGTCATCGCCGCCAGTCCCGGCGCGATCACCCCGCCCACATACTCGCTGCGGGGATTGATGACGTCGAACACGAGCGCGGTCCCAAACGCCACGCCGATGGCCGGCGCGCCGTAGCGTTGCGCAAGGCTCACCGCGTTCGCCAGCCGGTCCGCCCCGATCTGCTCGGGCCGCGGAAACCGGATGCCGACGCCGAGGTCGAGCTTGTGCGACAACACCAGCGGTTCCACGCCGTACACGCGCCGGATGGCGCGCCGGACCGGCGCGACCGCATCCGGCACCACCGAGCCGATGATCGCGCCCTCGATTTTGGCGCGGACCCATCGCGGCCGGCGTGCGGCGTCGCGCGTCGGAAATTCCCAGCCGCGCACGACCCGCTTCGCGGTCGCCAGACCGAGATGCGTGTTCGTGTTGCCGATATCCACTACCAGAATCATGATTGCATAAGGATCTCCGGCGTCAGTTTTCAGTTCTCAGCCGGAAAACCACACGGCCGAAAGCAGAGGGCGGACACCTGAAAGCTCTCTTCATTTCTCCATCAATACATCGCCGCTGATGGCGCGCTCGATGCGCCCGTTGTCACAGCGAACCACCAGTGCACCGTCCTCGTCAAGCGCCTGTGCGTGGCCTTCGAGCCGGTTCGAGCCGATGTGCAATGTCACGCACCGGCCGAGCGTCGCGCTGAGCC
>CAZAAF010000040.1:0-3649 GCA_964482575.1 uncultured Verrucomicrobiota bacterium
GTCTTGCCCGTGTCGCGGTCGAGCGCCACGACGCCCGCGCCGTTCGGGCCGCCGGCGTTGACGATCAGCCTTTTCCCCTCGAGCAGCGGCGAGCTGCCGACGCCGAAGAAGTTCTGCGGCACCGCCAGTTCGTCATTGAGGTCGCGCCGCCAGATCATGTCGCCGGTCCTGGCGTTGAAACAGCGGAACTTGCCGCCCGCGCCGACCGTGAACACCCGGTCGCCGTCCACGAGCGGCGTGGCGCGCGGCCCGCCGTTGTAGCCGTAGCGGTCCAGGTAATCGGTGGAATACGAGGCCTGCCAGCGCCGCGTGGCGGTGACGGCGTCGAGGCATTCCAGCACCTCCTCGCTGCCGACGCGGTGGAACAGGTAGAGCGCGCCCTTCACGATGGACGGCGCGCTGTAGGACAACCCCACATCCATCTTCCAGACCAGCGGCGGGCCCGGCTCCTTCCAGGAGGTGACGAGGTTGGTCTCCGCCGAGACGCCGTCGTGCGTCGGACCCATGAAACACGGCCAGTCATCGGCCCACGCGCCGGCGCAGCACGCCGCCAACGCCATCCAGCCCAGGGTGCGAGTCATCGTCTGCATAAGAGGGCGGCAGTGTGGCACAACGGCATTCCCCCGGCCAAGAAAGATTCCGGGCCGCGGCGGCAAAAATCCCGCCACAGGGCAGGACGAGCAGGCGGGCGCGGGACCACGCTACTTTTCGGAAACCGATTCCAGTTTCGCCCGGTAATTGAACCGGTCGTTGGGCGCGGCGTCGCCGTACAATGTAAAATCGCTCCAGTCGCCGGTTTGCGGGATGTTGTCGGCCCACTTGAAATCGAGCGTCGCAGGCAGCCGGGCGATGCCGAGGGCGGTGCGCGGAATGGCCAGCTCGAGTTCGTTCCCGGCCACGCGCGATTCGATCTTCAGGGGCGAACCCCACTGGTATCCGCGGCCCTGGTGCTTCTCCAGCGTGGTGCCCTCCGGGCCGGCGCCGGTGCGGTTCACGACGAAATCATAACCGAGCCAGCCGTTGGTGGCGTTCCCGTCGGCGTCGATGAACAGCAGCATCCAGTTCGCGTCGGTGCACGGCGTGAGCGGTTCGCGGGTGCGGACGTAAAAATAAACGTTCGTGGCGTCGCCGCTCACCTTGGCCGCGACGATGTCGTTGCGGCCGGTGTGGTTGACGTACCGGCCTGCGTTGCCCCAGCCGGGATGGTCGCGATGCACGGGGTCGCCGATGTCGTCGCGGAACTCGGGGGTCACATCGCGCCAGTCGTCGAAACGGCCGTCGATCCGGATCGGCCGGCTCTGCACCGGCGGCAACGGGCGCACGCCCTTGAAGCGCCGGATGTTGGCGGCCATCTGATAGTAATAGGCGTCGCCGTGGCCGCCGCGCATCGGCTCGATGTCGCGGCTGTGCTCCTGGTCGAATTCGTCCGGGAACATCACCGGCTCCTTCACGCCGGCGAACTTGTCGAAGCGGGAGGCGATCCACTCGTTCCAGCCGGTGATGAACAGGAAGGGCGGGTCTTCCTGGAGCGCGCGTTCCCATTGCTCGGCGAAGTTCAGGCCGCGCAGCACCGCGTCGGGCGAACGATCCATCGCGCCGTGGTGGAAGCTGCGTCCCTTGGCATCGGCTTCACTCATCGAGCCGAGGCGGTTGCCCACGGCGTTCTGCGCCACGCCCACCGCCATCATCTCCTTCCCGCCGCGGGCGTTTTTGAAGACGTGCTGCGGCGTCACCTCCAGCCAGCTCCATTGATCGGGACCGGTCGGGCCGGTGAAGTAACTCGCCTGCGGTTTGCGGAACGTAAAAAAGTTCCGGATCGGTTCGCGCGACCCGCCCGTCATGCACAGTCGGAACGTCCGCCCGCCGCCCACCGGCGCACCATCCGCCATCGCCTGCCCGCGGTCGATCACCTCCGTCGCGTGGCTCCACCAGCCGACGCGGCCCCGCGGCTCGGAGGCCTCGAGATAATAGCGCCCCGCGGGCTGCGGCGGGTCGAACCGGAGCGCCAGCCAGGCGTTGTCGGCGATGGCCTCGAATCGCTGCCGGGCAACGCGCCCGCCCTGCGGACCGTCGCGGAACAGCGTCAGCGTGACGGCGGCGTTCGTGGTGGTGTAGGTGGGAAAATTCCCCGCGACGAGGGTGAACGGTTTGTCCGCCGTGAACGACTGCCCCAGCGAATGGCCGGCCTGCACCGGCGCGGGCGTGGTGTGTTTTTCCAGGACCCGCAGGTCGCCCTCGAAATAGGACGGGTCGGCGAGGATGAGCGGCTTGCCCTCCCAGCAGAACCAGAGTTCGGGATGATGGCCGGGCTGGTAGAGCTGCGTCCAGAGTTCCTCGACGACCTTCGTCGGATTGCCGAACGGGCAGAGGAACGCGATCTGCGGTGTGCGCCCGCCGCGGCGCCGGACCTCCGCGAACGCATGCAGCAGCGCGTTGTAGCTTTTGGGATAGGTCGGGCCGTTGCTCGTGTCGAAGAACACCGCGTCCACGCCGGCATCGGCGAGCATCTGCGCGTGCTTGCGGATGACGCCCTCGTCGTCCGAGACGTAGTAGCCGAAAACCGGTTCGCCCCAGTGATGCAACGCATGGAGCGGCCCCCACGGGGGAGAATGGGAGGTTGTCATCGCCTCCGGATGGGCCGCGAGGATTTTCGTGTTGTCGAACGGCCCGGCGTTCCCGTGCTGGCCGTGCCAGAGAAAATAGAAGACGCCGACCTGTTTGTGGGCGCGCGGCGGGCCGGCCTGTTCGTTCGTGGGCAGCGAGCGCCCGAGGGCGTCGGTCGCCACCCACGTGTCGCTGAAGGTGTCCCAAACCGGCCCCGCGGCCGCCGCCTCGCCGGCGCGGCTGTCCGTGACCGTCCACAACAGGAGCAACAACCCCAACGCGATGGAACGGCGTGCGAAGGGTCTCGTTTCGCAGTCGGAATGAAATGGCTTCTTCATGAATTGTGACCGGCGGCTTCAACGTCCGGCAGGAATGACAATCCCCGCACCGGATGGACGGAAACGCCAGCAGGTGTCGGGCACCCGCAATCCAGTGTCCGCTACGCCTTCGACCGCGTCATCGTCTTCGGCAATTCCGGCTGCGGCAGATAGGCGCCCTTGGACCGCAGGGTCTCGACCAGCTTCGCCGTGTCGAGGTCGCACGCGGGTTGGCCGGTGGCGATGGACTGCACAGCGGCGGTGCCGGCGGCCTGGCCCATCATCGAGCAGGCCGGTTGGTCGCGAATCGCGCCGTTGACATGGACGTCGCTGCTGTTGCAGCGGCCCGCCACCCAGAGGTTCGACCAGCCCTTCGGCACCAGGATGCCGTAGGGCAGGCCGTAGCTCTCGCCGCGCTTGGGATTGTCCAGCTTGGTGTACGCCTCATGGTACCGCTGGTATTCCTCCGGGCTCAGGTCATAGACGTGGATGTCGATCGCCTTGCAATAGACCGCGATCTGGTCGGGGAAATGGCGGCGCGCCTTGAAGTCGTCGTGGTTCAACTCGTACTCGCCCACGATGCGCCGGGACTCCCGCACGCCGAGCAGCGTGCCGGTGGCCGCGACCTGCATGTTCTCGCAGCCGGGCATGTACTTGCGGTAGAAGGCGGCGTATTCCTGCACGAGCTGCCGGCCCCGCACCATCGCGTCCGAGAGGCTGCGCGTCTT
>CAZAAF010000040.1:3659-4174 GCA_964482575.1 uncultured Verrucomicrobiota bacterium
TCAGCGCATTGGTGTGGAACAGGTGCCCGGCGTTCATCAACGCCGTGTTCCCCGGGCCGTTGCGGATGACGCCCGGCACGTGCCGGTCCGCCTGCGAGAAGAACCCGTCGGCAATCGCCTGCTCCACCATCGCCTGCTGGTTCTTCTTCGAGAACTTCTCGAAATCAATGTCCGTGAGCGCCGCGCACAGCGTGGGCGGCATGATCTTGGGCGTGTCGCGCCCGGCCGCGCGCGCCGGCGCGCCGCAGAGGTCGGCCAGGATGCCGTCGCCGGTCGCATCGATGAACGTCTTCGCGCGGAGACAGCGCAGACCCTCAACGCTGCTCGTGATGATGCCCTGCACCTGCCGCCGCCGCGCATCGGCATCGGCCTCCACGACGCGCGTGAAGAAGCGCACCTCGACGCCCGCGTCGTGGCAAAGTTTATCGAGCAGCAGCTTCAGCGCCTCCGGTTCAACCCCGCTGGCGTCAATGCGCCGCCCCTTCTGGAACTTCGTGAGCGCCTGCGGCGCGGCA
>CAZAAF010000040.1:4184-5560 GCA_964482575.1 uncultured Verrucomicrobiota bacterium
GGACTTTTAAACGTACCGATATATCCGACCGTCAACCCTTCGCCATGCGCCGCGCGCGTCGCCGCTGTCGCCACGGGGCCGCCGTTGGGAAGGTAGATGCACTTGTTGCGCGTTGCGCGCGAAAGTTGCATCTTGTCGAACAGCATCTTGAGCGTCTACGGCTGGAACCCGATGGCGCCGATTGGGCGGCCCTTTTGGAAACTGCTGAGCGCGTTGGGCGACGCCGCGTTCTCGCGACAGAGCGACTGCATGATTTCGAGGATCAGCCCGCCGACGACGCTGCGGATGCCGTCGGTCAGGGAATACCAGAACGACACCAGCGCGTTGGTGCCCATGCCGCCGAGGCTGCCGGTGGCCTCGACCAGCAATACCTTCGCGCCGAGCCGGGCCGCGCTGATGGCCGCCGCCGCGCCCGCCGGCCCGCCGCCCGCCACCACGAGGTCGAAGCCGTCCTCCACCGGGATTTCGCGGGTGAACTGGAAGGTCTTCCCGGTGCCGGACGGTTTCTCCCCGGCGGCGATGGCCCGGGCCGCGCCGGCCAGGCCGGTGACGCCGAAGGCGGAGGACATCAGGAAGGATCGTCGAGAGGTCTTTTTCATAATGGGCGCTTTCCGCCATCCTTCATACGCCGGTCGCCGTTGCCAATCAATGCCTTTGCGGCGGACAAGGCCGCCGCGTCAAAAGTAGCCGCGTCACGGAGTGACGCGGCGACGAGTGCCGGACGGTTTTCCCTTGCGGTCCGTGGCTTGACCGCGACAGCGCGACCTGCCAACACTTCCGAAACACGATTGACGACCATGACCACACGACACGCCGCGTTCCTCTCCGTCGCCTTGACCATTCTGGGTTTGCCACGGCCGGCACCGGCGGATTTCCTGCGGCAGACGCCCGTCGAGGACTGGCAACGGCAGCGGGCGCAGGCCTTGATGGACTGGGCGGCGCAACTCGACGGAAAAACCTTTGTCTGGCACATGGCCCGCGGGACGCCGGAGGATTTCCGGGTCATCAACGACCGGCTTGAACACTGGAAGCCGCGCACCCAGGGACCCTCGAAGGGAAAATACGACCCGGGTTGGGGGACCATCGACCTTTATATGATGGCCAGCCAGTGCGCCGACAAGTTGACCCCGGCGGCGAAGGCGAAGATTTTCGAAATCATGGAGGAGTACACCAAGCCCGGTGAGTACGCCTGCGAGACGGAGCCGAAACGGATGGTCAACACCAACCACCCGCTCAACGGCACGATGGCGCTCGTGTTGGCGGGGCAGTGGATGAACAAGCCCGAACGCATCGCCATGGGCCGCGACCGGATGCGGTACTTCCTCGACTGGCTGCGCGATGTGACGCCGGCCGACCTGCCCGAACAGTTCGCCGAG
>CAZAAF010000040.1:5570-15076 GCA_964482575.1 uncultured Verrucomicrobiota bacterium
CGGCCCTGCAGGGCATCGAGGAGTTGAGCCGCGGAACGGGCGATATCGACGAGTACAACAGTCCCACCTATCAGGCGGTCACGCTGCACGCGCTGGCGTGCCTGAGCAACTGGGCGGCGGACCGTGAGATTGCGCTGAAGGCGCGGCTGCTCCAGGAATATCTGTTCCTGATCACCTGTGCGCGGTACGACGCGGATACGCGGATCTTGTGCGGCCCTTACTCGCGCTCGTATTCGCCCAACACCGCCGGTGTGGTCGGCAACCTCTATTACATCCTGCGCCGGTATCTCAAGGACGCGCCGCCGCTGGACCCCGCGCTGGGGAACAAGGACTGGGGTCCCGGTTCGTCCGACACCTACTGGATTCCGAAGCTCGCGCAGATGCCGTATTACTTCCCCGATTATCTTCGCACCATCGCGGAACAGAAGTCGTATCCTTGTCGCGTGCTCGCCTCCACCAAGGCGGGGGATTGGGGCGATTATCCCTACGATGACCACAAGACGAAACTTTACGCGACCGGCGGGCGCAGCGACCTGACCAGCTACCTGACCGCGGATTATTGCCTGGGGAGTTCCAGCCGGTATTACCTCTACGCCGGACAGAACGAAAACTGCATCCTCTATTACCGGAAACGGCCCGTGGCGAAACCGCAGGACCGGAAGTTCCTGATCTTCCGCTACCTCATCAACGACCGCGACCCGTTCGAGAGCGCGCGCGATGGCCTGGCGCACGTGTATCAACACGACAACCGCGCCATCGTGCTGTTCCATCCCGCCATGCGGCCGCGCGCGACATCCATGCGCGCCTGGGCGGCGCTCTTCGACGGCTACGATCCCATCGAGGCCGTCTATGTGAACCAGACGCAACTCAAGGAAAGCGACCTCCCATACACCTTGAAGCCGGGCGATGTCCTGTTTGTGCACGACGGGCCCGTGCATATCGCCGTGCGCCCGCTGCCGGGACAGAATCTCGGGATCAAGGGCAGCCCGATTCGCTTGCAGCGCGAGCACCGGTGCCTCGGCCTGTCCGTCTATAACTACGAGGCCGACCAGCCGTTGCCGCTGTCGCTGGAAAAGGTCAGGACGATCAACCCGATGCGCTTCATCCGCAGCGGGTTCGTCCTGGAGGCGGGGGATCGCCACCAGTATCCCGACCCTGCCGATTTCCGCCGCCACGTGCTGGCCGAAGGGGTGGAGGAAAAAATCATCGACGAGAAGGTGCGCACGGTCTCCTGCACCGACGGGCCGGATACCCTGGCCATCCGCTATGACATGGAAGCCGACCGCATCCTCTCCCGCACGCTCAATGGCCGGCCCGCCTTCGCCCCGCCGCTGGACAGCCCGGACGCCCGCATGGATTACACGGGCGAGGTCAAGGTCCACGGCGCCACGCTCACCGGCGAGCGCGGACTGCCGCTGGTCCTGGCCGCGCCCGGTGAGCAGGGGCCGTTCATCGTCACCAAGCCGACCGACAAGCTCGGGCCGCTGGCGCTTGCGACCCCGCAGGTGCGCTGGCAGACGGCGGGATTTGGCTGCGGACAGGTCCGCCTGTACCCGGGCACGACGCCGCGGCTGGAGATTGACCAGTTGGCCGGCCACGCGCCGCTGCTGGTTTCCAGCGACCGTGTCGTCGTGGTGGTCAACGGCGAGGATGTCACGGCGCAGCTTCGCACGGTGCCCGACAAGCCGGGGTGGAAGGAACTCTCACCGCCAATGGCGGACGCCAGATAATCCCGTTCTGCCGGCAATGCCTACGGATGGCTGAGCGCGGTGATTTCGGCAGGGGAAAGCGCGCGGTTCCGGACGAGCAGGCCGGCCACATCCGCGGCGAGAAACTCCGGCGCGCCCGTGTAGGCGGGATTGCCGCCAAGGGCGAACGCGCGGGACTGTGTGGAGATCCCCGCGGGAACCTTGGCGGAGGCGCGGGCCACGCCGTCGAGGTAGAGCGTCAGGGCCGCACCCGATTTCACCGCCGCGACATGATGCCATTCGCCCGTGGCCAGCGGCACGCCCGACGTGCCATGGCTGTGCCCGGCTTCGATGCGCGCGAAAAGTTTCCCGCCCTCCACCGTCAACCGCAGCGGATCGTCCAGGCTGCCGCACCACGCGCTGAAAACCTGGCCGATGCGCTTCGGGAGCGGCTCGCACAGGCGTACGCGCACGGCCACGGTGAAGTCCGGCCCAAAATCATCCGGCAACGCGTAGAGGAGCATGCCGTCGCGGCCGTTGAGGTGGGTGGCCTGGCCGTCGGCCGTGGGCGCGTGGCCGGTCGCGCGGAGACACCGGCCGAATTGCGGTTGGGGATCGCCCTTCAGGCTGGCGGAAACCACCAGCCCGTCCGGCCCGACGGGCGCTTCCTGGCCGGCGACGCGCAACCAGGAACGGTAACGCGTGCCGCTGGCCCCGGCGCTGGCGAAGTCGCGCAACCGGAGCGGCCCCTTCGCCGTGGACAGTTCGAGCCGCAGCCACGGCGCGCGCAAAGCCCCGCCGGTTTCCGGCGACGGCATCAGCCGGGCCTCCTTCAAACGCGCCGGATCGATGGATGGAATGGCGGTTTCATCGAACGCGTTGTCGTCCTGGTCGTACGCAAGCAGCAGCGGGCCGCGATAGAGACTCACCTTGCCCGATTGCTCACGCTGGCCTTCCAATGTGCGAAGCGCCATCGGCAGGTGCAGTTTCACCAGGACCGGTCCCTTCAAGTTGCCGTCCCCGACGCCAAGATAGGAGCCGGGATGCGCGTGCGCGCTGGTGTAAACCGCGGGTGCGGTGTCCGGGGGAGCCCCGGCAGGATTTCCGGCGGCCGTCGGATCCGTGACACCGCCGATGCCCGCGCTCGCGCCGGTCGCCCACGCGGGAACGCGGAAGCGAACCTGCATCGGCTTCTCGCTCGTGATTCGCCACTCGATTTCGCCGTCGAGCGGATAGTGACTCTTGCAGCTCAGCGTCACCTTGCCGTACACGGGGTCCTGCAGGGTCAGGTCCATCGGGCCGAGCCAGTTCACCACTAGGCCCTTGTCATCGCGCATCACGGCCCAGTCGGCGAGCATGCCGAGCGCGCGCGGGCCGTTCACCGAACAGCAATTCAACTCCGGCGAACCCGTGCGCGCCTGGAACACGATGTCGTGGGCGCTGGCCTTGCGCTCGCCGTCCATCGGCGTGTTGTACGTCCACCAGCGCCCGCTGGGATGTTGCGCCCCCAGCGCGGCGTTGAACGTGGCCAGCTCGAGTTCGTCGGCCACGCGCGCGTCGCCGGTCAGCCGCAGCATGTCGCAGCTCAGCGCCATCCACGCCACCGTGCAGCAGGTCTCGATGGGGGAGGGCGCGAAGACGTTGCCGGTGGCCTTCTCGCCCCCGCTGAACGCGCCGGTGTTGCGCCGGTCGAACTCGCGGATGGTCTGCCAGTGGCTCGTGAACGCCTCGCGGTAGCGCGCCTCGCCGGTGACCCGCCAGAGTTCGGCGAGCGCCTGGAGATCGTGCAGGCTCTCCCAGCGCGGCCGCGGCGTCTGGTAAAACGGCGTGTGGGCGACGCCGGTGCGCAGGTAATCGCCTGCGCGTTCCCAGTCCTTCACGATCTCCTGCGCCATGGCGAGATAGCGTGGCTCGCCGGTGCGGCGGTACAACTCGGCCAGCACGTGGGAGACCGCCATGTTCATCTCGGGTGAGCCCGCGTCCGCCACGCGGCGCGTGCCGTCGAGATACGTCCGGCAGACCAGGTCCGCCGCGCGCCGCGTGGCCGCCATCGCCGCCGCGTCGCCGGTGAAATCGTGCCAGAGCAGCAGTCCCTGCATGACGTGATAGTGCCCCCACAAATCCCAGTGCTTGAGCAGGCGTTCCGCCTTCGGGAACGGACCGAGATACCCGTCGTCGGCCTGCGTGCCGATGAGGTCGGCGATGAACCGCGCGGTGTGGGCGTGCAACTCCGCCCGGTCGTTGAGCCGCAGCGCCTGCACGCAGGCGATGAGGTATTTGCCGGCGAACTCTCCCGCCCACGGCGTCAGTTTCGGCACCGGCTGGCGGTCGCGCAGACGGAACATCTCCAGCATGCCGGGGTTCGCCTCCGGCGCGCACAACAGCCAGTGGTCCACGTTGGCGTCGAGCCGGGGAGCGATCACGCCGCCGAACTGCCACGGACCGGCGGCCAGGGGATGGAACGGCTCGGCTCCCCGCGGCGTCACCGGTTCCGCCGCCAGCGGAACCGCGGAAACGACAATCATCATCCAGAGAATCAGAGGGCGCATGATGCGCCATGGTATGGAGGCCGTTCCCAAACCGCAACCGCCAATCCGAAGAAAGGCGGGTTATGGGTTGTCAGTGAGACCGCGGGCGCAGAGGGTTTGTGGAACCGATGCTGACGGGAGGGATCGTGGAGAAGAGGTGTGCCGGCTTCAGTCGCGTTGGCGGTTGGCCGGGAGCCACAGTTGCCAGCATCGCCCCCAGACCATGGCCAGTGCCACGACGATCGACGCATGCACTATCAAAGGTGCCACCGGGAAGGGCAAGGACTTTCTTGGGGTCAACGCAATGATTCCCGGCGTAAAGAAGGAATAGGCAGCCATTTTTCCCGAGTCAAACACGGCCGCCAATATCAGCGGCAGGATGAAGAGCACGAAAGCACCCAAGGCGACAAAGCCGCCCGTCCTGCGCCGGAACATCAGCCGGCACATTTCCCTCAGAAAAGCCATCGCCAGCAGTGCGGTGATCAGGTTGGCCGTGGCCGCCAGCCACGGTCGCCAATCGCCCCCGCCGTCTCCCACGAAGTGCATGGCCAGCGCCGCGCTCGCCGTGGCCGCCAGGGCCAGTGCGATGCCCGCGCTGCTGTGCCGGAGCACCCACGCGAGGTCGCCGTTGCCCAGTCGCACCGCCGTCATCCGGGCCTGATCCGGGTTCAGACTCAGGGTGGCGACCAGGACCAGCCCGAGCAACAACGTCGCCCCATGGACCACCGGGAAGGCATCCGCGACGTCCTGATGCCATATCAAACCATGCTGGGTGAATACCAGGATGCCGAATATCAGCAGGGTCATTTTCAGTGTAAATGCCGGCCGGGTCGGGTCGGCCATCTTCAGCACCGCGCCACGCCAGCAGAGCACCCCCAGGATTAATTGCACCGTCCACGTCAACGCCAGTGACGGCACGGTCCAACCGTACAGATACGGCCCTTTGACGTGGCTGCCATCAAACAGCCATTGCAGGGAGTGAATCGGGAGCAGGAAGTTGGCCACGCTGTGCTCGCTGAAAGCGAGATTGAAGGGGCCCAGAAAAAGCAACAGGAGGAACATCCCCGGCCCTCCATGGGCTTTCGACAGAGCCATGCCCGCCAGCACCGCCAGCAGCCCGAACAATAACGCGGTCGTCAGCAGAAGGGCTTGAGTTCCGACCCAAAGCATCCATGGCAATCCCGACAGCCCGATGATCACGGCGCCGATGGGCGCCAGTGCAAGGGCCATGTACACTTCGCGCAGCCCCGCGCCCAGCCAGTATCCCAGCACCAATTCCGATGGCTCGAGCGGTGTAAGACGGTTGCTGTCAAACAGACCGGCCTTGCGTTCTTCCACCAGCGTCCGTGAAATCCGGCTGAAACCGCCGAGGACAACCACCAGTGCCTGGATGGCCAGCACGAAACCGTAGGACACGCGTCCCAGCGAGGCCGGGGATTCTTCTCCCAGGGCGCGCTGGTAGAAATAGGCCACCAACGGGCACAGGCCAAGCAGCCAGGCGATCAGTAAGGGTGCGAGCACGCCGTTGCGGTGAACGAGCGTGCGTTGCGTCAGAAAAATGGGATTGGCCGGCAGGTTCACATCAGCTCCTTGGCCCCCGATTGGAGGAAAATCTGTTCCAAATCACCGTCCCGGCTGCGCCATTCGGTGATGCGAACCCCCTGGGCAACCAACTGGCGCAGCAAGGCATCGAGTGCGTCCTCGCCGCCGGTCAGGTCGAAAAGGGCGCCGTGCGGGATCGGTTGCACACGGGCAATGCCGGGGGCGGCGGCGAGCACCGGGCGCGCCGGGTCATCGGGCGGACGCCATTTCACCAGCCACGTGCGCACTCCCGGGGCGTTGCCCAGATCGCTGATGAGCACTTCGCGAACGAGACGGCCGCGTTCCATGATGACGACCCGGTTGCAGAACTCGGCCAGCTCGGACAGGATGTGGGAGGAGATCAGGATGGTGTGATGGTCCGCCCGGAGCTGGAGCAGCAGGTTGCGCATCTCGATCCGCCCGTGCGGGTCCAGACCGCTCGCCGGTTCGTCCAGCAGCAGCACGGGCGGGTTGTGCAGCAGGGCCTTGGCCAGCATCAAACGCTGTTTCATGCCCCGCGACAACCCTTCGCAGGGCGCATCGCGCTTTTCCATCAACGATGTCCGGGTCAGGCATTCGTCCACGCGCGCGCTTAGCTGCGGCACCTGGTAGGCGCGCGCAAAATGATCGAGAAATTCCGCGGTAGTGAGCAGGTCGTACACCGGCGAAAAGTCGGGGACGAAGCCGAGAAGGCGTTTCACGTCACGCGGTTCGCTGGCGAGATCGTGCCCGGCCACGAGGACCCGGCCGCGGGTTGGCTCCTGCAATCCGGCGGCGGCTCGGAGGGTGGTGGTCTTGCCGGCGCCGTTCGGTCCGATCAACGCACAGACGTCGCCGGCGCGCAGTTCGAAGGAGAGATCGTTGACCGCGACGACACCGGGAAAATCCACGCGCAAATTCTGGATGGAGAGAAGTGCCTCGGACACAAGCCCATGGTAAATACCCAGGCAACGATTGGCAACAAGAACCGCGCCACCAACCCCGGTGACGCGGGCGTTCGCGCGGCTCAAGGCAAACTTCGTCACTCCATGCTTGGCGTCTCTGCGCGAGGTGCTATCATGCGCGCCCAACTTCAACCCAACAAGGTGGACACGATGACTCACATGACCCGACGATGCTGGATTGGTTGCACGGTGTTTGCGGTTCTTCTGGCGACCCTGCCTCACGCGACGGCGGCCGCCCCTGCGACCGAGAGCAGCCTCCTGAAGCTTTCCACCGATGCCGCCACGGGCCGGTCCACGCTCTTGGACAAGCGCGGCGGCGCCCTGTGGGATTTGGGGCCGGTCAAGGACGCGCAACTCGCCGAGGGCGGCCGCAGCGTCGTGGTCCGCGTCGCGCTCGCCAGCAACGACACCGTCCGGCTGCTGGATGCGGCGCTGGGCGTTGCCGCCGCGGACGCGGGCTATGCGCTCGTGCCCGCGCGCGAAGGGCTGCTCATCCCGGCGGATAGCCCGGTGGAGTTCTCCACCCGCTTCGGCACGTCGAGCTACGAAGGCTGCCACATGAACATGATGGGCTTTGCCAAACGCGGCGCGGCGTTGTTGATGACGTGGGAGGATGTCTATATCACGCCGGAACTGAAGAAGACCGCGCAGGGACTGACCTGCACGGCGCTGGTCAAACGCAGCCCGCACGCCACCCAGACCGTCAACTCCTGGATCAAACTCACGCCGCTGGGCCGCGGCGATTGGAACACCGTGGCGGCCGCCTACCGGAAGGTGGCCGAGGCGAGGGGACTGGCGGTCACCATGCTCCAGAAGGAAAAACACAACCCCGAGGTCGCCAAACTCGCCGGCGCCTCCAACGCCAAGTTGTGGACCTGCCTCAACCGCCGCCGCAACGAGGAGAGCACGAAGGACGAGTCGGTGACGGTGCAATGGACGTTCGATGAGGCCGCGAAGATCGCCGAGCACATGAAGAACGACCTGGGCATCCACCGGTGCCTCTTCACCCTCGGCGGCTGGACCGAGGGCGGCTACGACTGCCGCCATCCCGATGCGTTGCCGGCCAACGCGGAGTGCGGCGGCGACACCGCGCTCGCCGACGCCGTCCGCCGGATCAAGACCCTCGGTTACGTCGCCTGCTTCCACGACAACTACCAGGACATGTATCGCGACGCGAAGTCGTGGAACCCGGATTGCATCCAGAAGAAACCCGATGGCTCGATGATGATCGGCGGGCGCTGGCTCGGCGGCCGCGCCTACCTCGTGTGCGCGCCGAAGACGGTGGAGCTGGCGCAGCGTCCCCAGAATCTGCCCGCCATCCAGAAGCTGTTCGGCCCGCAGGCCTATTTCATCGATACGACCTACGCCGTCGGCCCGCAGGAGTGTTTCGACCCGAAGCATCCGCTCGACTTCGCGTCCGACATCCGCTGGAAACAGAAGCTGAGCGATTACTCCCGCAGCGTCTTCGGCATGTTCGGGTCCGAGTGCGGCCGCGAGTGGGCCATCCCGCACAGCGATTTCTTCGAGGGGCTCAGCGGCGTCAGCGGCAAGTATTACCACAATAACATCGACCCGGCGAAATTCGGCGCGACGGTCATCCCGCTGTTCGAGATGGTGTATCACGATTGCGAGGCGGTGTATGGCAAGTACGGCTACCGGCCCGAGGGCGCCGCGGAATACGTGGCCCATCACGTCCTCTGCGGGCGGACGCTGAATTATCATTCGTTCCCGAACCATCTCTATTGGAAGGACGCGCCCGCCTCGCAGGAGGTGGTGTTGAAGGCGCGGCCCGCCATCCTCTCCTTCGAGCCGGTCGGGCCGCGGAAGTTCCGCATCAAGTACCGCTGGCAGGTGGAGGCCGACGGCGCGGGCGACTGGCATGTGTTCGTCCATTTCGGGGCGCGCGAACCGGTGCCGTTCCAGAACGACCACGCCCCGGCGAAGCCGGTGTCCGCGTGGCGCGCGGGCGACGTGATCGAGGAGGGGCCGTTCGAGGTGACCGTGCCCGAGAAAGTCCCGGCGGGCGACCTGGACATCCTGATCGGCCTCTTCCGCGGGTCGGGCGGCTCCGAGCGCGCGTGGCTTCCCGGATGCGACGTGAAGGGCCGCGTCCTGCTGGGCCGGTTGCGGTTGAAGCCGGGACTCACCCTGGTGAAGGCCGAGCCGCGCTCCATGCCGGAGGATCCCGGCCGCTTCGCGCGCGCCGAGAACGGCTGGGCCGAGGGCCTGTGCGTCACCGACCGTTTCCTCAAGAACACGCACGAAATCCTCAGCCCGCTGGCGGAACTCACCGCCCACACGCGGATGACGAAACTGGAATTCCTCACGCCGGACCGACTGGTGCGCCGCGTCACCTATGCGGACAAGTCGGGCCGCGCGGTGGCGACGGCCACGGTCAACTTCGGCACGAGCCGTTTCACGGCGCGCTCGAAGGCGGGCGGGGAGGTGGCGTTGCCCGGCTGCGGTTTCCTGATCGAAGCGCCGCAGTTCGTGGCGTTCTGCGCGACGAGCTGGGCGGGACGGTCGTACGACAAGCCGGTGCTGTTCACCGTGCGGACCGGGGGACGTCAGACCCGGATTTTCCACGGCTTCGGCGACGCCCATCTCATCTGGCACGGCAAGGAACTCACCGTGCCGCGCGAGACGACGCAGAAGAACTGACGCGGTTGAAGACCTCTGCAAGCGCACTGTAGCGGCGGTCCGTGAGCGGACTGGGAGCGGCGACTTCCAAGTCGCCGGTGATTCCAATGGAGTAGGCGACGTGG
>CAZAAF010000041.1:0-7084 GCA_964482575.1 uncultured Verrucomicrobiota bacterium
AAACAAAAAAAACAGGGCCGCCGTCACCAAGGCGCAAATCATAAACCGTAGGATGAACAGATTCAGCGACGATCGGTCCCCGCTGAATCCCAAGACCGCGATCGCCAGGATGGTTTGCGGCAGCAGCGTGTCATAAACCGCAACCGAAGCGATGTTGAGCCCGGGATGGGATCGAACCCAGGCTACGAGATCCGGGTCACAGAAACCGAGCCACTGGTCCACTTGCACCAGCCACCCGTCAGCCAATGGCCGATGGGTGGTGGCGATTGCGTACATCAGCGTGGCAAAAGCCGGACAAAAGAGGACCAGATGGGCGAGCGCCGTCAGGCTGTTGACAAAGGCGGGAACATTCCGTCGCTGGTAGAACCACGCAACGCCCCCCAGCAGGGCCACCAATCCCAAGGGTTGCAACACATCCGCTGGCGGGAAATGCAGCCCGCGCGCGAGGATGAGGGCCGCCGCACTGATTACCGTCACACCCGTCAACCCCAGTTTGATGGATGCGTCCATGGGGAAGGGCCAACAATGACCGGCGCGCCCGTTCATAGCGTCTTCCCTAATCCAACGGCTGGAACTGCTTCTGGCGCTTCGAAAAGCGGCAGAACTCAGAGTATCCGGCGGCTTTGGCCCATGCCACGGCCTTGTCAAAATCCCGGCCCACGTCGCGCGGCAAATGCGAATCGCTGCCGATGGTGATGGGCACGCCGAACACCCGGGCGCGCCTCAGCATGTCCAGCGAAGGATAGATTTCCTTGCAGGGTTTATAAAGGCCGGCCGTGCTGATCTCGATAGCCGTGCCAGTGTCTGCGCACGCCTGAAGGAAGGGCTCAAACAACGGGGCGGGATCACGCTTTGGACGAAAATCAAATTTCTTCACCAAATCGGGATGGGCCATGCAGTCATAAAGCCCTGTGCGCACCGCGTCGGTCAGCAGCCTGAAATAGTCCGCCCACGCCGCATCCACGTCGCATTCGCGCCATCGCACAATGGCGTCCGGCGCGTCGTGGTTCCAGTCGCCTATGTAGTGGACACTGCCCAGAAAAAAGTCCCACTCGTAGCGGCGCTGCAACGCCTGCAACTCAGGTTCGAGCCCGGGCAAATAATCCAGTTCCAAACCGAGCAGAATGCGCAGCTGGGGAAATTCCTGCCGCGCCGTCTCGATCCATTTGACGTAGAGCGGCAAATCCTCCATCCGCATGTGCCAGTTCGTACGCTTCTGCGCGAACGGCATATGATCGGTGCAGGCAATTTCAGCCAGGCCTGCCACAACGGCCGCCGCCGCATAATCGCGCGGTTCGGCCTGGCCGTCGGTCAGGCGTGTGTGAGTATGATAATCACAAAGCACAGGTGACTGTAGAAATCCCGCACGCTTTATGTCAAACTCAACCGCGGCCGGAACATGAAGAAACTGATGCTTATATTCTCACTGTTAATCGCGCTCGCGGGACTACTGCTCGGCGGGGCGTACCTGTACGAACAACGCTGGGGCATGGAAGGCCCGTTTCCTCACTCTCACCACCATCATTGAGAGCGTCCACCCCCGCGCGCTGGGATTGACGTCTGTGCGCGGCGCGGTTAAGCTCGGCGCGTGGAATTTCCGCCGCTAGATTGGAGCCGGATCAAAACGTATCCGTTGCGCGAGCGGCCAAACCGCATTCGGGCGGCGGATGGAGCGCGTCCTTGGAAGAAGGGTGGTTCTCTCAAGACATTCCTGGGTTCCCTGCCGGACGTTCTGGCCGTACAGGAGTTGCGGGCGTTGTCGGCGGCCATGGTGGACGCTGTCCACCGCAAGAAGCCGGTCCTTCTATGCATGGGGGCGCATGTGGTGAAGTGCGGCTTGGGACCGGTGGTGGTGGATTTGATGCACCGGGGCGTGCTGTCGTGTGTCGCCATGAACGGGGCAGGGGCCATTCATGATTTCGAGATGGCACTTGTCGGTCAGACCAGCGAAGATGTGCAGCACGGTCTGGACGACGGCAGCTTCGGTATGGCAGAGGAAACCGGCCGTTGGATGAACGCCGCCATTAAGAACGGGTTGGCGCAAGGAATTGGCTGCGGCCGGGCATTGGGAGAGACGGTTGTCCGGGAAAGCCTGCCGCATCGGGAGTCGAGCATCCTGAATGCGGGTGTCACCGCCAAAGTGCCGGTAACCGTGCACGTGGCGATAGGCACCGACATCATTCACCAACATCCGACGTGTGACGGGGCGGCATTGGGCGAAGCGAGTTTTTTGGATTTTCAGCGGTTCGCCGCTGCAGTGGCGGCTTTGGGTGATGGCGGCGTGGTGCTGAACGTTGGTTCAGCAGTCATCCTGCCAGAGGTATTTTTGAAGGCGCTGACGGTGGCTCGAAATCTGGGCCACAAGGTCGAGAACTTTACAACCGCAACGATGGACATGGTCCGTCAGTACCGTCCGATGGAGAATGTGGTGCGGCGGCCAGTACACAAAAGTGGCAAGGGCTTTTATTTGTTGGGCCATCATGAGCTGATGTTGCCGTTGCTGGCCGCGAGTGTGATTGAGGATTTATGAACAAACTATCCCGCAACCGGGTTGACAAGCTGTTGGCAGATTTCCGCCGGCGGCGCGTGTTGATCATGGGCGATGTGATGCTGGATCAATTTATTTACGGCAACGTGGCCCGCATTTCCCCGGAGGCACCCGTGCCGGTGCTGGAGGTCGTGCGCGACGAATGGCATCCGGGCGGCGCAGCCAACACGGCTCGCAACGTCTGTTCGCTGGGCGGCCAGGCGGTGTTGGTGGGCCGCGTCGGAAAGGACGCCAAGGCCGATCAATTGGGCGTGCTCTTGCGCGAGGAGGGCGTCAACGCCGATCATTTATTGACGAGTGAAACCCTGCCCACGATTTGCAAAGCGCGGCTGATTGCCCACCATCAGCAGTTGTGCCGCGTGGACCGCGAACAGCGCGCGCCCTTGACACGGGACGACGTGGCTCGAATTGTCCGGTTTGTCCGGACACAACCCAAGTTCGATGCAATCATTGTGTGTGACTACGGCAAGGGATTCGTGACGCAAGCGCTTTTGGATGCCATCAAGCAGCTGGCCCCCATAGTGACACTCGACCCCAAACCCACGCGCCCCCTGCGACTGGCAGGTCTTACGGCCATGACGCCCAATCGTCTGGAAACGCTCCAGCTGGCCGGCCGGCCGGCGGGCGAGACCGATTGGCGCGGGGCGGGCGACACGGTGCTGCGAAAATGGCGGCCCAAGATGTTGCTGAGTACCCTGGGCGAACAAGGCATGTGCTTGTTCCAGCGTGGTCTGCAACCCGTTCACATTCCAACGGTGGCGCGTGAAGTGTTCGATGTCAGTGGGGCGGGCGACACCGTCATTGCCGCGTTTACGCTGGCACTGGCAAGCGGGGCAACGCCCGTGGAGGCGGCCATGATTTCCAATCACGCGGCCGGCGTGGTGGTAGGCAAAATCGGAACAGCGACATGCACACCCCGGGAACTGCAGATGAGTTTTCGCGCATGAAGAAAGACACGCATCACCGTGCTGTTTTCCTGGACCGGGATGGCACCATCATTGAAGAGAAGAACTACCTTCATCGCGAGCAGGATGTGGAGTTGGTAAAAGGCGCGGCCGATGCCTTGAAAAAGCTCACCCAAGCTGGATTTCTCGTTTTTATCGTGACCAATCAGGCCGGAGTAGGACGAGGGTATTATGCGGAGGGCGACGTGCAGCGCGTCCACCGCTTCCTGCTGGGATTGCTCAGCAAGGACGGTGCGCAAATCGATGGGGTTTATTACTGTCCGCATCACCCGGACGATCATTGCAATTGCCGCAAACCCTCGCCGAAGTTTCTCTTCGATGCGGCAGCCCAATTTCATATCCGTCTGGCCGATTCCTTCATGATCGGGGACCGCACCAGCGATCTGGAAGCCGGACGGCGGGCCGGGGCGCGCAGCATCCTGGTACGGACCGGCTACGGGGAGACGGAGATCAACAAGGCGGGAGCCGGCCTGCCGGCGGACCACGTGGCGCAGGATCTCCCGGCGGCCGTGGAATGGATTCTCAAACACCCATGAAATACATCGGCGTCATTCCGGCACGGTGGGCTTCCACGAGGTTTCCCGCCAAGATGATTGCACCCATAGCGGGCAAACCCCTGATCCAGCGGGTGCTGGAACGGGCGCGGCAAGCCAAGCTGTTGTCCGAGGTGATTGTGGCGACAGACGACCAACGGATTGCGGACTGCGTCGCCGCCATTGGCGGGCGGGCGGGAATGACCCAACCAGATCATCCAAGCTGCACCGACCGGGTGGCCGAGGGGGCGCGCAAGATTCGCTGCGATATTGTGGTCAACATCCAGGGCGATGAACCCCTCATCGAACCGTGCGTGATTGACAGTCTGGCCCGGGCGTTGGCGAAGGACCGTTCCGCTTCCATGGCCACCCTGGCCCAGGTCGCGGAAGAACAGGATTTGGAAAATCCCAATGTCGTAAAGATGATTGTCAACCGCCAGGGAAGGGCGATATACTTCAGTCGGCACGCGATTCCCTACGTGAGGGATGCAGCCGCCGAATCCGCGGCGAAACGGCTGAAGCGGTTTCGGTTTTTGAAGCACCCCGGCATGTATGCGTACCGCCGGGACTTTTTGTTAAAACTGGTGAAGTTGCCGCCGTCGCCGCTCGAACTGGCGGAACGGCTGGAGCAGTTGCGTGTAATCGAGAACGGTTACACCATCAAGGTTGTGGAAACAGCGCATTCGTCCATCGGCGTGGATACGCCGGAGGATGTGGCGCGCGTGGAGTCGCTTTTGAGGAAAGCATGAGTCATCCAAAATATATTTTTGTGACCGGTGGCGTGGTAAGTTCCCTGGGCAAGGGACTGACGGCAGCGTCGCTGGGGACGTTGCTCGAGAACCGCGGCTTGCGGGTGGCGCTGATGAAGTTCGACCCGTATCTGAACGTGGACCCCGGCACCATGAATCCGTTCCAGCACGGCGAGGTGTACGTGCTCGACGACGGTGCCGAAACCGACTTGGACCTTGGCCACTACGAGCGGTTCACCGACAGCAAACTGAGCCGTGCCAACTCGGTGACTAGCGGCCAGATTTACCAGTCCGTGCTTGAAAACGAGCGCAAAGGCGATTACCTCGGCCAGACGGTGCAAGTCATCCCGCACGTCACCAACGAAATCAAGCGGCGTATCAAGGAAGTTGGCAAACGGCCGGCGGCCGATGTGGTCATCTGTGAAATCGGTGGCACGACGGGCGACATCGAAGGTTTGGCGGTCTTGGAGGCCATCCGCCAAATGGGACACGAGATGGGCCCTGGAGGGACGCTGTTCATCCACGTCACCCTGGTGCCGTACATTCGCGTGGCGGGCGAAATCAAGACCAAGCCGACGCAACAAAGCGTGGCCAAACTGCGCGAAATCGGCATCACACCTCAAATCCTGGTCTGCCGCAGCGAGAAGCCGATTGAGAAAAATGTGCGCGACAAGATTGCGCTGTTCTGCAACGTCGCCGAGGAGGCCGTGATTGAGGAACGCGATGTCAAAACCTCGATTTATGAAGTGCCGTTGATGCTGCAGCGGGAGAAACTGGACGAACAGGTCTGCCGCTGGCTGCACATCAAGGTTCCGGCCGCCAAAATGACCGAGTGGAAGAAAATCGTGCACCGGTTGGAAAAGCCCAAGCACACCGTGCGCATCGCAGTCGTCGGCAAGTACATTGGCCTGCAGGACGCCTACAAGAGCGTCTACGAGGCCGTCTGCCACGGCGGCATTGGCAACAACGCAGGGGTGGAAATTATCAAAGTCGATGCCGAGGACATTGAGCGCGACGGGGCGGCGAAACACCTGCGTGGCATGGCGGGCATCCTCGTGCCCGGCGGATTCGGCAACCGCGGCATCGAAGGCAAGATCCAAGCGGCCCAATTTGCGCGCGAAAACAAAGTGCCTTATCTGGGACTGTGCCTCGGCATGCAGATTGCCACCATCGAGTTTGCCCGCAATGTCTGCGGCTTGAAGAACGCACACTCCACGGAATTTGATGCCAAATCGCCGCACCCGGTAATCTGTCTGCTGGAAGAGCAAAAGACCGTGAAGAAAATGGGGGCAACAATGCGGCTGGGGGCGCAGTGGTGCCGCCTGGCTTCGAACACGACATCGCGCAAACTGTATGGCACCGAGATTGTCAGTGAGCGGCATCGCCATCGTTACGAATTCAACAACGATTACCGGCAGCAACTGGCCGACAACGGTCTTGTGCTGGCGGGCACAACCCTCGACGGCGAACTCGTGGAGTTGATTGAACACAAGAACCACCCGTTCTTCGTGGCCAGCCAGTTCCATCCGGAATTCAAGAGCAAACCTCATCGGCCGCACCCGTTGTTCCGCGGTTTTGTAGCGGCCGCTCTGAAACGGAAGCAAGCGTGACCAAGCCTGACACAAACCATCCTCATGTGGTGTCCGTTGGCAACCTCCGTGTGGGCGGTCCTGCACTGACGCTTATTGCCGGGCCGTGTGTAATCGAGAGCGAGGCTCTCTGCTTGCACATCGCCGGGAAACTTGCCGCCCTGGCTCGACGGCTGCGAATGCCTTTCATCTTCAAGGCTAGCTATGACAAGGCCAACCGTTCTTCCGGCCGGTCGTTCCGCGGGCCCGGACTGAAGGAAGGGCTGAAAATTCTGGCCAAGGTAAAGTCGGACGTCGGCGTGCCTGTGCTGACCGACGTGCACACTGAAACCGAGGTGAGTGCGGCCGCAGAGGTGTGCGATATACTGCAAATTCCAGCCTTCCTGTGCCGGCAGACGGATCTGTTGCTGGCCGCAGCGCGTTCTGGCTGTGCGGTTAATGTCAAAAAGGGGCAGTTCCTCGCGCCAGGCGACATGAAGAACGTCGTGAGCAAGGTTGTGGACGCCGGCTGCCGGCGGCTGATGCTGACGGAGCGCGGGACGACCTTTGGCTACAATAATCTCGTGGCCGACATGCGATCGCTGCCGATCATGCGCGGGTTTGGATATCCCGTAATCTTCGACGCCACACACAGTGTGCAGGCACCCGGCGGAGCAGGGGATCGCAGCGGCGGTGATTCGCGGTACGCGCCGGTGCTGGC
>CAZAAF010000041.1:7094-15023 GCA_964482575.1 uncultured Verrucomicrobiota bacterium
GCGGGCGGCTGTCGCGGCGGGCTGTGACGGCGTCTTCATCGAAACCCACCCGGATCCGTCAGCGGCGATGAGCGACGGTCCCAACATGATTCCGCTGCGCGACATGCGCTGCGTTTTGGAAAACCTCTGTGCCATCCAAAAAACTCTCCGCTAGAGCACGCCACATCCGCCTGTTACTGCTGGATGTGGACGGCGTTTTGACTGACGGACGCGTCTATATCGGCGATGCCATCCGCCCTGACGGACAATCCATGGGGGTAGAACTAAAGGCTTTCCACATTCAAGACGGGCATGGTATGAAAATGGCGGCTCGTGGTGGGTTGCAGGTGGGCTGGATTTCGAGCCGTTTTTCACCCGTCACGAGTCGGCGTGCGCACGAACTGGGCATCCGTCTGCTGGCGCAGCCGGATCCCAGACAGAAACCGCCGCCGCCCAAGCTGGATGTGGCCATCCGAATGGCCGCAGAGCTGGGGGTTGGCCTGGATCGTGTCTGTTTTGTGGGCGATGATTTGGTGGATGCGCCCGTGATGAACGCCGTTGGCCTGCCGGTGGCCGTGGCCAATGCAGTGCCAGAGGTGCGCCGCCTGGCCGCGTATGTGACACGCAAGGCGGGTGGAGAGGGTGCTGTGCGCGAAGTGGTGGAGTTGATTTTGAAGAGTCAGGGCTTATGGCGTAAACTGCTGAGTCCATACGGAATCAAGGCTTGATGAAGCGCGGGATAATCATTTTTGCAGCCATGACCATGACCGTGACGCTGGGGGTTGGCCAGACGCCAGCCAACAGGCCGGCATTGGGCGGCCCCACGTTGACGCGACAGACGGACGCCGGGGCGGGCAGCCTCAAGGGATTCATGGTGCCGGAATACAACGCGGACGGCCAGATGGTGTGGCGCATGTATGGCGAAACAGCCCGTGTGGAACTTGTCGGTGGCAAGGTTGAAGTGCGCGTCATGAAGCTGGAACTGTTCCAAAACGGCAACGTGGACGCCACGATTTATTCGCCCGTGTGCCTGTTTGACCGCACGGCAAAGACAGCGTCGTCCGATGAATCGGTCAAGATCGTTGCAACCAATATGGTGGTTACGGGCTCCGGTTTTGACTGGAGTTCGAACGACAACCGCATGCGCATTCGCAGTGAGGCAACCATGATAATTTCGAACCGTAAGGACATGGGTTTTCCGACCATGGGCGTGAAATGAAATTGATAAGAGGGTCCTATTTGTGGTGTGTGATTCTGGCAGGCCTTCTGAACGCTGGCTCTGCGAGGGCACAGAATGCCCCGTCCATGCTGCCGCCGCCAGCCGTTCCGATGCTGCCCGTGGCGACGGAATCAGCGCCTCCACCCGGCGCGGTGCGACTGCGGGCGCCTGAAATCGCTCAAGCCAAGAAAACCGTCCCGCTGTCCCAATCCACGGTAATCACCTCGGACGATCTGGTGATGGACATGGAACGAAAAATCGCGACCTTTACGGGTCACGTCAAAGTGGTCGATCCCCAGGGAACGATGACGGCGGACAAGATGATCGTGTACCTGACGCAGCAGGGAGACAATCAGAACGGCGTAAAACGAATTGAATCCACCGGTGGCGTGGTCATCGCTCAAGAAGGCAGCAAGGCGATTGCCGACGAAGCTGTGTACACCGCGGCGGACCGGACGGTGGTCTTGACAGGCGCCGCCCAAGTGCAAACGGAGCAGGGTATTGTGACAGGCGAACAGGTGATTTACGACATGGCCAAGGGAACGACGCAGGTGAAGGGGCGTCCGCGCATGATCCTGCCGAGTCAGGGCGGGGCCAAGAAGGGATTGTTCCCCACACCCCCTCAACCGCAATCCCAGACGAAGCCGAAACCTGTAGCAAATCCCTAGTCCATTCGAATGGAACACGTTCTGCAAACCAAAGGGTTGGTCAAGGCCTACCGGGGCAAACGCGTCGTTAACGGTGTGGATATCAGCGTCGGCCGCGGTGAAGTCGTGGGCCTGCTTGGACCGAACGGTGCCGGCAAAACAACCAGTTTCTACATGATTGTCGGGTTGCTGCGACCCAGCTCCGGCCAGGTGCTGTTTGAGGACAAGGACATCACGAGACTCCCCATGTACCGGCGCGCCCGCGTCGGTGTCGGCTATCTTTCCCAGGAACCTTCGATTTTTCGCAAGCTGACGGTCGAAGAGAATATCATGGCCATCCTGGAGACGCTCCCCATTTCGGGCCGTGAGAGAAAACTACGCCTCCAGTATCTGCTGGAGGAACTCGATATTGCAGCGCTGGCCAAGCACAAAGCGTACACGCTCTCCGGCGGTGAGCGGCGGCGTCTGGAAATCACCCGCGCGCTGGTCACATCGCCAAAGCTGCTGTTGCTTGACGAACCTTTCAGCGGGGTGGACCCGATTGCGGTCTATGAAGTACAGCAGATCATCAAACGGCTGCGTGACAAGGGATTGGCCCTGCTGATCACAGACCACAACGTCCGGGAAACATTGTCCATCGTGGACCGGGCGTATTTGATCTATCAAGGCAAAGTGGTCAGTGAAGGAACAAGCGATTTTTTGATTAATGACCCGACGAGTCGTAAGCTTTATTTGGGTCCAGAGTTCAACATGTAACACGTTCCGCGAATCAAACAACCAAAGGAGACAACACCATGCCTCATACTCATGCCCACACGCATACGGAACCGGAAATCTCGGTTACAGGCCGCCACGTCAGCGTAACCGAAGCAATCAAGGAATACGCTCGCAAGAAACTCAGCCATATTGGTTTTGATTCTCCCCGTGTTTTGAATGCGCAGGTGATTCTGGACGTGGAGAAATACCGGCATATTGCCGAGGTGATTCTGCATTGCAACAACCACATCACCATCGAGGCCCGGGAAGTCAGCGAGGACATGTACGCCTCCATTGACCAGGTGATGGATAAGCTGACGCGCCAGTTGCGCAAGGCCAAGACCAAGATTCAACGCCACCAGCCGCGCCGCGGCGCGGCGCAGGCGGTCCCTTTGCACGTGATTGAAACCCAGGGAACGGAGGATGCCGAGGCGGACATTACGCATCACGTGGTGAGGACCGAACAGTTCGTCGTCAAACCGATGTTCGTGGACGAAGCCGTTTTACAGCTCGAGTTGTCGCCAAAGGTCTTTCTCGTGTTTCAAAATGCCGAGAATCAGAGCGTCAACGTGCTGTACCGCCGCAAGAATGGTGACTTCGGACTGATTGATCCGCAGCTAGCCTGAGAAACCGATGGAAGCCAAGCCCATCACAGTCCGGTCGATCACGGCTGAGGCGTTTTACACGGCTCATGGACGCCAACTCGGGCTGAAGCTGGAAGCCGGTGAAGCCGGGCTGAATCGGAATATTCGGGAATCCACGATCAACCGGCCCGGGTTGGCGTTGGCAGGCTTCTTCCGCTATTTTGCCTGGATGCGCATTCAGGTGGTGGGGAAGGCAGAAACGGCCTATTTGAAGTCGCTTACAGCCAACGAGCGACGACGGCGGATCCAGGAGTTCTTTCAGCGGCGCGTGCCCTGTGTGATCTTCTCGCGTAACATACGCCCCTCGAGGGAGTTCAGTGAGGAGGCTGATGCTTACCGGATACCGTTGTTCCGTTCGCCGTTGGTGACCGGCTCGCTAATCAACTCAGCCACGCTGATGCTGGACATGGAGTTCGCCCCCAAGATCACCGAACACGGTACGATGGTTGACATCCTTGGAATCGGCGTGTTAATCAAGGGCGAAAGCGGCGTCGGCAAGAGCGAGTGTGCCCTGGCGTTGCTTGAGCGAGGGTATAGCTTGGTGAGCGACGATGTCACCCGGGTTTATGTGCTGGACGGCCGGGAGTTAATGGCCAGCAGTCCAGACGAAACCCGGTATTTGATGGAAGTGCGTGGTTTGGGATTGATCGATGTCGGTCGCGTATTTGGTGTGGGTGCCATTCGAACTGAAAAACGTATTGATCTTGTGGTAACTTTGCAGGATCAACGCAAGATGGAGGATGTCGAGCGCGTGGGCATGGAACAGGAATTTCATGAAATCCTGGGCATCCGTGTCCCGCATGTATGCATCCCCGTCAGTCCCGGCCGCGATCTGGCACGGTTGGTCGAAGTCGCGGCGCTGGACCAGAAGCTGAAGACAATGGGTCACAATACAGCCAAAGAGTTTAACAATCGATTGATTGCGAAGATGCGTGGCGAGGCCATGGAATGAAATCAGGAGCCGGTAGCAGCAAAGAACCCCGTCGTTCGTTAAAACGGGAAGTGGCGGTCAGTAACAAGCAGGGCATTCACGCCCGGCCGGCGGCTCTTTTTGTCAAAACCGCCAGCAAGTTTGGCTGCGAAATCGGCGTCGAAAAGGATGGCGAACTTGTAAACGGCAAGTCCATTATCGGCTTGTTGATGCTCGCGGCAGGGCAGGGCACCAAATTAATACTGTCCGCCGAGGGCGAGGATGCGGAAAAAGCCCTGGGCGACCTCGCCCGGCTGTTCGATGAGAAATTTAACGAAGACTAGCCGTCGGCCTGGTGAACGCAACTCACCGGGAGGTGTTGCGTGATGGTAACGGCAACTGAATAGCATGAGCGGTTCCGAATCGCCCAAAACTGAGAGCATCTATCGCGGCATTGCCGTTTCACCCGGCGTTGCCCGGGGGGTGATTTATGTCTGCCGGCCCTCCGAGGAGGTCATCGAGAAGAGGTCGGTCCGTGACGAGGATGTCGCCGGCGAGTTTGTCCGGTTGGAGCAGGCGGTCATCCAAACCCGACAGCAACTCATCGAGATCCCCCAACGCCTCGGCAAGGCCATGGGCGATGACAAGCCCGGCATTTTTGACGCGCATCTGCTGGTCCTCGACGACCCGATGCTGATGGAACAGGTTTTCAAGCGCCTGAAGACCGAGAAGCTGAACGTCGACTTCATCCTCAACGAGGTGGCGAACCAGTATTCGGACGCGCTGGCCAAACTCGAAGACACCTATCTGAGGGAGCGTGCCGCGGACGTTCGCGACGTGTCCCGCCGTATTTTGCGCAATCTCGCGGGCCGGGAACAGGATGAACTCCAGAAGCTGCCCGGGCCGCGTATTGTGTTGGCGCCCGATCTGGCGCCCTCCGAGACGGCCTTGATGGATCGCGCCAAGGTCCTGGCCTTTGCCACGGAAATGGGCAGCCGCACATCGCACACCGCCATTCTGGCGCGTTCACAGGGCATCCCTGCAGTGGTCGGCCTGCATGAGATTGGCCGACAGATTGCCAGCGGGCAGGAAGCGTTGTTGGATGGTTACACCGGCCTCCTCATCGTCAATCCCAGTAAACAAACGCTTTACGAATACGGCCAAATCCAGACCCGCTGGCACACCATCGAGGAGCGATTGCACCAGCTCCGGCATGAACCGGCCAGCACTCGCGATGGGTTCACCATTCGCCTCGGTTCGAACATCGAACTCGAGGAAGAGGTCAAGATGGCCCTTGAGTACGGAGCCCAGGGGGTTGGCTTGTATCGCACGGAGTACCTGTATCTGAATCGGCAGGGATTCCCCACCGAAGAGGAGCAATTCACAGCCTATCGCAACGTCGCGGTGGCTATGAAGCCCAACGAGGTGATCATTCGCACCCTGGATGTCGGTGGCGACAAGGTTCTCCACGGTGGCGAGCATTCGCGCGAGGCCAACCCGTTTCTTGGCTGGCGGGGCGTCCGGTTTTGCCTCGATCAGCCGGACATGTTCAAGACGCAACTCCGCGCCATCCTTCGCGCCAGCGCCGAGGGGAACATCAAGATGATGTACCCGATGATCAGCGATCTTCAGGAGGTCAATCGGGCCAACGAACTGCTCAATGTCTGTCGCGAGGAACTGCGCCGTGAAGGCAAACCTTTCAACGACCAGATGGAAGTCGGGTTGATGATTGAAGTTCCCGGTGCGGCCATGATCGCGGACGTGCTGGCGGAACATGCGTCCTTTTTCTCCATTGGAACCAACGATCTGATCCAATACAGCATGGCCGTGGACCGTGTGAACGAGCGCGTGGCGCATCTGTATGCACCCACACATCCAGCCATCCTTCGGCTCATCAACAACGTCGTTACGGCTGCCCGAAAGCGCAATGTCTGGGTCGGTGTGTGCGGGGAAATGGCCGGCGACCCCGTGCTGGCACCGTTGCTGGTGGGGTTGGGGGTGGACGAATTGAGCGTCAGCGCCGTGGCGTTGCCGGGCGTCAAGTACGTCATTCGCAACCTCAACATGACCGATGCGCGGGCGCTGGCGGAAAAAGCCCTGCTGTGTCATACGGCCGGCGAAGCGTCCGCGCTGGCGGAGACCTTTGTCCGGGCTGCTGTTCCGGATCTGATTGAACTGCTCAAACCCGAAAAGGCTCTCAAATGAAGCTACTCGTTCTGGCCGCTGGTTACGCGACGCGGCTTTATCCGTTGACCCTGAACAAGGCCAAGCCCCTGCTGGATGTGGCGGGCAAACCCATGATCGAGCACCTGCTCGACAAGTTTGCCGACCGCGGCGACGTGGACCGGATTTATGTCGTCACCAACGCGAAGTTCGCGGGCGATTTTGCCCGGTGGGCCACCGGCTATACCACACGCCATCCACGCGCACCCATCGAGGTCATCAACGACCGCACCACCAGTGACCAGGACAAACTGGGGGCCATTGGGGACATCAACCTCGTCATCACCAGCACTCAACTGGACGACGATCTCATCGTCGTCGCGGGCGACAACCTCTTCGAGGAAAACGCGGACGGATTTCTGGAAACCTCCCGGCGGAACGGGACTCAGGATCGCCCGACCATCGTCACCTACGATGTGGGCAACCTGGAGGAAGTCCGCAAAAAGTACAATAATCTTCAACTCGACCCCGAGGGGCGTGTTCTGTTCTTCAGCGAGAAGGACCCGAATGCCACCAGCACGGTTACCGCAATTTGTCTTTACTATTTTCCGAGGAATACCATTAAATGGGTCGCTCGTTACCTGGTGGAGGGGAACAACCCCGACCAGCCGGGCCGATACATCGGCTGGCTCTACAAGCAAACACCAGTGTACACGTATCAGATCCGCGGGCGCTGGTTGGACATCGGCTCCAAGGAAACACTGGAGCAGGCGAATCGCGAATTCGCAAAACAGTAGTATCGAGCAAAGAAAGAATACAGACTATGCACTTGAGTCGTCGTTATATTTTCAGTTCGGAGTCGGTCACCGAAGGTCACCCTGACAAGGTGTGCGATACCATCAGCGATTCGGTCCTCGACGCCTGCCTGGCGCAGGACCCCAAGAGCCGGGTGGCCTGCGAAACGCTCGCCAAATCCAACCTCGTGGTGGTCGCCGGCGAAATCACCACCAAGGCCAATCTGGACTATGTCAAAATCGTCCGCGAAGCCGTCCGCGAGATCGGTTACACCAAGGACGTCAGCACGGTTTTCAACGACGAGGATTGCTTTGTCACCTGCGCCATCATCAAGCAAAGTCCCGACATTGCCCAGGGCGTGGATGATCGCGCCGTCGAAGGCAAGAAGACCGACGAGCAGGGCGCGGGCGACCAGGGGCTGATGTTCGGCTACGCCTGCATCGAGACGCCGGAACTGATGCCGGCGCCCATCATGTTTGCCCACAACCTCGGCAAAGCCCTCCGTGAAGCGCGCCGCAGCGGCGCCATCAAATGGCTCCGTCCCGATGGCAAAACCCAGGTCAGTGTTGAATACGAAGGCCTGCGTCCGGTCCGCATTGACACCGTGGTCATCTCCAACCAGCACGACGGCGCCGTCAAACACCGCGTCATCGAGAAGACGATCATCGACCAGATCATCAAGAAGACCCTGCCGGCGGAACTGATTGACAAGAAGACCAAGTACCTCGTCAATCCGACCGGCCGGTTCGTCGTGGGCGGTCCCGAAGGCGATAGCGGTCTCACCGGCCGCAAGATCATTGTGGACACCTACGGCGG
>CAZAAF010000042.1:0-13753 GCA_964482575.1 uncultured Verrucomicrobiota bacterium
CATTCAACGATGTGATGTGTGGCACTGAGAACACCAGCGTCCTGCAATGACGTATCGTCGATGTAGGCGGTTGCTCGTGGGAGGGTGCGTCGCGTTTCGTGAAGTTCGTCGGCAACTATGTTCGCAACGGTGGCACGGTGGCGATGGGCAATCTGGGCCCCGCCAACCGCGACAAGACCTACCCCGACCTTGGCGCCGGCCAGCACATCATTGCCGACAACGTCTTCGAGAGCGGCGTGCCTTACGGCGGCTGCGCCATCCGCTCCGCCGTTGGTGCAACGCAGGTCGTCATCCGCAACAACCTGTTCATCAATTTCAATTAGTCCGCCGTCGAGGTTTCCGGCGCCACCGACTATCGGCATTACGCGTCCGGGAACACGGTCATCAGCGGCAATATCGTTGATATGACCTGTGTGGAGGCCAAACCTGTGGCCCGCACGGGCGTCAATGTCAGCGCCAACGACTCGATTGTTGCCGACAATCAGGTTTACGTTCGAGGCCCCGTGGATCCGTTGTTCACCGGTATCAAGATCAAGGAACCGGCCTTGAATGTGAACGTCCACGACAACCTCATCCGCAACGGCGGCACGGGCATTCTTACCGAACGCGCGCAGGCCCGCGTGGGTGAGGTCGTGGATGACCGGACCTTTACGCGTTCCTTTTCACCTCCCGGGTTGCCCCTGGAGCGCATCCGGCCGCAAACCTGCGTCGGCTGGCGTCTCGTGTGGCTTGACAGCAAGAACAAGCCGACGGGCACCGAGTCCGTCATTGAGGCCTTTGATCCCGAAACCCTTCGCTTCAAATTGAGGGAACCGCATCCGATGAAATCCGGCGACCGTTTCGAGGTGGTGGCTCCCTCTCTGAACTGGCTCGTTCATGATAATACCGTCACGGGTTGCCGCCAGCCGGTTGTGTTCGATTCCCATGGCAGTGATACCTCGATTTTTCGTAACAACCTCATCGAGCGCGGCGGCGCAACAAATTCAATACAGGCGATCAGCGGGGCCGGGCATTTCAAGCGGATTGACAATTCCACGGGTGGTTTTGAAGAAAAGGGTCAGAACACAGCGCGATGATCATGAAATGGCTGGTTTTCATTGGTGGTTCCATTCTCTTGTTCAACCTTGAGCGTGTGCGAGCGGACGACCGGGAATGGAACAACGTCCGCGACTGCAGCGCGTCTGGCTCGGCATTTGAGACGACGGCCGCCACCACGGCTGATTCGAAGCAAATCACCGTCAAGGACGTTGGCGATTTCAAAACAGGCCAGGGCGTGATGGTGTCGCGCTGCAATATTCGCTATGTCAATCCAACGCTTTGGGGGCCGGGTGAGCCGTACATCGGCGCCAGCAAGGACACGGGTGTGGAAATCCGCGGCTACAGTGGCGACGGTGGCAGTTGGATTGTTTTCCTGCTGGAAATAGATGGCACCGGCCCCACGTTTCGTTGGAGCGACGACTTGGCGCGCAGTTGGAAAGCAACCAAGGTGCCAGTCAGCCACGACTGGCAACCGTTGAGTGGCGGCGTCGAAGTGCGGTTCAGCCGGCGCGACTGGAAACCAGGGCATATGATCAGTTTCAGCGCGCGCGACCAGCTCGTCAGCGTCATAGAGAAAATCGAGGGAAACGTATTGACGTTGAGGACCAGTGCCAACCGCACGGCCGGGGATGCCGTTGTTAGACACTGTGACAGCATGGCATTGCAGGTGGCGCTCGACCACGCCCTTCGCGAAAAAAGAAACGTGTTCATCCCGGTTGGTCGTTACCGGCTGGCCAGTGGTTTGTTTGTGCGAAACGCCAATGCCATTGTCATTGAAGGACAGAGTTCCGCAGACACGATTCTCGACATCACCGACGGGCAGGGAGCGTGTCTCGCGCTCGATCGCGGTACCGAGGTGACCGTGCGCAATCTTCGGCTTGTGGGTCACACCGGGTTGGCCGAACAGCCCGGGGCATTTCGCACATCCAGCGGTTTCTCTTTCTGGGCTTGCACGCTGAAGAGCTGCAGCGGCGCAAGTATCAACGGCACCAAGCGCGTGCTTTTCGAAAACGTCCACGCCAGCCGCATGGCCAGCGAGTGTTTCATCTCTTACGGTCCATATCGGCGCGGCGCCGAGGAGCCGGAGCAATATACCAGGTCGGCCACATTCCTGCGCTGCTCCGTGATGGATTGCGCGGCGAACGCGTTCAACAACTGCGACTTCGCCGAGAACACCAGCATTTTGTATTGCCGGATAGACGGTGCAGGATGGCACACGTACGAAGGATCGGGGCGGTTCGTGCGTTTCATTGGCAATTATGTCCGAAACGCCGGCCCGGTTACTATTGGCGACATCCCGCACACGCTGCCGCGTGAGGACCATTACCACGATCTTGGCATTGGCCAGGCGATCGTGCGGAATAACGTTTTTGAAGGCATCGGCCGTTGCGGTGGTGTGACGGTGATTTATGGTACCACGCAGGTTGTGGTTGCTGACAACCTTTTCATCAACTACAACGGCAACGCCATCACCGCGTCGAGCGCCACGGTCCACAACAACTACCCGTCGCGGAACATCATTATCAACGGCAATATCATCGATTTGACCTGCGTTGGCGAGAAACCTCGTGAGCGTATCGGCATCAACGTTAGTGCGTCCGACACGTCCGTCCATGACAATCAGATCTATGTGCGTGGCACATGTGATCCGAAGGTGACCGGCCTGCTGTTGCGTGAGGGTGCGTTGAATGTGAATGCGCACGACAACCTGATCCGCCATTGCGGCCGGGGCATCATCACACAGCGTCTTTTCGGGACGGTCACTGAAACCAACGATGCGCGCACCTTTCGCCAGACCGGTCTGCCGCTCGAATGGCGTACGTCGCATCTCTACCACAACTGGAACCTCGTTTGGTTGAAGGCGGGCTCACCCGATGGCGAATCCGTGGTGGATGGTTATGAGGCGGCAACGCTCCAATTCAGATTGAGGGAGCCCCGCGACATGAAGAACGGTGACCGTTTCGAGGTGTTTCCGCCATCGGCCAACTGGGTCATCCACGACAATACTGTTACTGGCTGCGATCGGCCTGTCGTATTTGACTCCCATGGCAGTGACACTTCCGTGTTTCGCAACAACCTCATCGAGCGCGGCGGTGCAACGAACACGACGCAGGCACTCGAAGTGCGAGGGCGGTTCAAGCTGATTGACAACACCCTCGCTGGTTTCGACGAGAAGAAAGTGACGGGCAAATGAAAACAATCTCATCTTTCCTGATAGTTGTTCTTTGTGCGGCGGTTATGGCCGCCGACGAGCCGGATATGCGCCGGCCGAAGAAGCTGATCGCCACCGGTTGGGACAAGCCGACGGCGGCGCGGTTGCGGGAGAACCTGGAGTTGATGGAACAACGCCCCTTCGACGGCGTGATGATCGAAATCGAGGGACGGGTGGACGCAAAGAAGACATGCCGGATGCGCGCGGCATTCAGCCACGAGCGATGGCAGCGTGAATGGTTTGCGGACAGTGTGACGGACCTGAAAGCGTGCAAGTTCAAGCGGTTTACGGACAATTTCGTTACTGTCGGCGCCAATCCGGGCAATGTGGACTGGTTTGACGACGAGGGGTGGCGGCAAATCGTCGACCACTGGCGCATGGCAGCATGGCTTGTGCGGCAGACGAAGTTGAAGGGCATTCTCTTCGACCCGGAGCCTTACGCGCCGCCGCATGCCCAGTTCCGCTACGGAGCCCAACCCCGGCGGGACCAACACACCTTTGCCGAATATTGCGCCAAGGCACGCGAGCGCGGGGCCGAGGTGATGCATGCCGTGGCGGAGGAGTGTCCCGACATCACCGTTTTCTGCTATTTCATGAACATCGTGAACGCCACGGCAACCGGCTTGGCGGATCCCCGGCCGGTGCTCGCGTCGTCGTCCTATGGGCTTTACCCCGCGTTTGTGGATGGGTGGTTCGACGCCATCCCGGCGACCCTGACGATCGTGGACGGTTGCGAAATGGGTTATCGCTACAACAGTGAGCGCGAATATCTTGAAGCCGCGCTGAAAATCAAGGGCGACTGTCAGGAAGTGGTTGCGCCGGAGAACCGTGCGCAGTATCGCGCGCAGGTGCAGGCGAGTTTTGGCATCTATCTCGACGCCTATTGGAATCCGCCGACATCGCCGTGGTTCATTGATGGGAAGGGCGGTTCGCGCGTGGCGCGGCTCGGCGCAAATGTCGCGACGGCCATGCGCGTCGCCGACGAATATGTCTGGGTGTATGGCGAGAAGTTTCGTTGGTGGCCGACGCCGAATGGCGGAGTGAAAAAAGAGACGTGGACGGAAGCATTGCCGGGATGCGAAGACGCACTGCGGTTCGCGCGCGACCCGGTTGAGTTTGCCCGGGCGAAGATGGTGGCGGCGAAGCCAGCGAACCTGGCTCGGAATGGTGATTTTGGTTCCGACAAGGCATCTGCCATTGATGGCAAGGAAGTGAAATGGAGGGAAAACAGCGCGCCAGCCGGTTGGAGCACATGGCAGACGAAGGACTCGCACGGCCAGTTCACGTGGGACCGTGAGATGGGGGCGGCGGGCAAAGGCTCCGCCTGCGCGACCGGTGTCACCGACGGTTGTTTCATCCAGAGTTGTGTGGCGAAACCCGGTGAACGGTATGCCGTTTTGGCCGGGCGGAAACTCCAGGGCCGTGGTGACGCCCGCATCCGTGTCCGTTGGCAGACGGAGCAGGGCAAGTGGACGGCCGAGGAGCAGGACAGGATGTTTGTCGCGAAGGGACCGCGTGGAGAGTGGTGCGAGATATTCGGGGTGGTGACCGTGCCGGAAGCAGCGGGCAGACTGGTGGTGCTTCTCGGCGTCGGAGGACAGTCGTCGGCGGACGACGTGGCGTGGTTCGACGGTGTGCAAATCATGAGACTGGAGTGAGCGATGGGGAAGATCATTTTGTGGATGGTGGTAACCCTGGTTGTTGCGGCTGGCACGAGCGCGAGGGCTGAGAAAACCAATTACACCTCTGGCATCCTGGCTGGCATCGATGGGGTGTTTGATGATCCCGCCAGTCTGGCCAGCGGGCCACCCTCGGTGTGCCATATCATCGGCCATCATCCCGACACGGTTCGGGAGGCGTTGAAGAAACCAACCACGGGATTCCTGCCCTATCTGGCGAAGGTCAAGCGCATCGTGGAGCAACAGACCGGCCTGCCTTACACGGTCATCCATTACTCGCAACTGAATGGTCAGAGTCTCGACCCGATGCATGTCAAAGCCGTGCTGATCACGTTGATAGACAAGGGCATTTCATCCAACTGCACGGCGCGGTTGCTGTCCACGATTCGCGCCACGCACCTGCCGACGTTTGGTTTTTGCGGCGGCCACCAGCTCATTGTCCAGGCCTTCGGCGGCAAAGTGGCCAAGATGCGTCTGCTGGCGCCGGGGGAGGTGGACCCTCATCCCGCGAGGTATCCCGGCGATTTCAAGGAGTGGGCATTCCTGCCGGTCAAGATTGTGAAGCGCGATCCTCTTTTCGACGGCTGTGGAGACACGGTGGTGGTGCGCGAGTACCACGCCTACGAAGTCAAACAATTGCCGGAGGACTTTGAGGTACTGGCTTCCAATGATGCCTGCCGGGTGCAGGCCATCAAACACAGGACACGAGTGCTCTACGGAACACAATTTCATCCCGAGCACTATGACGCCGAACACCCCGACGGGGAAAAGATCCTGCGGAATTTCTTCAGCATCGCCGGCCTCTTGGAGACACCTGGTGTCACCGGCGGCAAATCATCCCGCTGAGATTTGTATCACGAACGCCATCGTTTCGTAACCTCGCCGGGTGTTTTTGACATTGCGGGACGCTCCCGACTCGGACACCCTTTGCGGCTTCGCGTGAAAGGCCAGAGACTCATCATTTGTCTGTGTTTGTTTGCGTGGGTGTCGACGGGGACCCGCGCCGACGACACAACGGCTGTGCCTGCGACAGGCGGCCCGTCGTCCCGTGCAGAACAGATCAAAGGTTCCGGCACGGCGGCAAATTCAACGGACCCATCGGATCGTGGCGTCCGGCTGACAGATGAGGGCGGCAAGGATGAGGACATGAAGGAACAGGTGTGGAGCTTCCATGCCCAAAACACGGACATCATCCAGTATCACCCCGGTTTTTCAGCGCCCTATTCCGGTCCCAACAGCCTGGATAACGGGCGCGAGATGCAGAATACCGAATCCCTGGATATCATGATCGGGAGGCGGCTTTGGAACGGGGCGGAAGTGCACCTGGATGGGATGATGTGGCAGGGGTATGGCTTGAGCAAGACTTATGGTGTCGCGGGATTCCCAAACGGCGAGGCCTTTCATGTCGGAACGATAACCCCGGATTTCAGCCTGACCCGCGTTTTTATCCGGCAAACCATCGGGTTGGGCGGTGACCGGGAAACCGTGGAGGACGATGAGCTTCACCTGGCCGGCCGGCAGGATGTACGGCGGATCACGCTCACATTCGGAAAAATCAGTGCGAAGGACATCTTCGACAACAACACCTATGCCAATGATTCGCGGACCCAGTTCATGAACTGGAGTTTGATGGCCAACGGCGCGTGGGATTTTCCGGCGGACAGCCTCGGTTTCACGCAGGGGTTTGCCGTGGAATTGAACCAGCCGGAATGGGCCGCGCGCTTCGGCGTCTTTCAAGTGCCGGCGGGGTCGAACCAACTGGCGCACGACTGGCACATGGCGGATGCGTGGTCCATGGCACTGGAATTGGAACGACGGTGGGAATGGGAGGAGCACCCGGGCGCGGTGCGGTTTCTGGGTTACGTCACGCGGGCGCACATGGGGAGTTTCGCGGGGGCGGTGGACACCTCGCTCGCCAGCGGCACAGCCGCGGACATCATTGTAACACGTACCTACCGCTGCAAATTCGGTTTCGGTTTGAACGCGGAACAGGAAGTGGCCAAGGACATCGGCGTCTTTGCGCGGCTGGGTTGGAACAACGGCCAGAGCGAACCTTGGGCGTTTGCCGATGTAGACCAGACGGCGTCGCTGGGTGTTAGCATCAAAGGCGGTTTTTGGGGGCGGAAAAATGATACCGTGGGCTTTGCCGGCGCTCTCAACGGCATTTCACAGACCCACCGGGAGTTTCTGGCGCTGGGTGGCACGGGCATTACCGTGGGGGACGGCACCCTGACGTACGGAATTGAGAAAATTCTCGAGACCTACTACGACTGGCAGATCTGGGAAACGGTTCACGTCACCCTGGATCTTCAGTTCATCGACCATCCCGCGTTCAATAGCGACCGCGGCCCGGTCGCGGTGATTGGCGGACGATTACATTGGGAGTTTTAAGCCGCGACCCTGACTGCGATAGTATGGGGTTGAGAATCCACTTGCTCCGGTCGTCCGGTTATGGTTTGTTGCGGTCATGCAGTGGCGTATGACCTCACATCGGCTGGACCTGCCCGGGCGAACGGCTTGGGTGTCTGTCCTTGTCGGTTTGATCCTGCTGCTCGGAGCGTGCGGCGTTTCCCCTCAATTGCACGCGCTGGTTTGCGCCAATGCCAACCAGCCGTGGGATCACTGCGCAGTGACGCTGTTCGTTGGCGGGACTGTGGAAGCGCCTTTGGCGCAGGCGATGGCGGCCGTTCTGTTCCTGCTCCTGGCGCTGCTGCCCTGCTGGAGCGTCAACGCCTGCCGTGTCGCCTTGCCGGTCCGACTGACCCCTCCGCGCGCGCCTCCGTCTGATTCCTTCCTTCGTTAGTGTTGTCCGGTTGGCTTCCCAAAGCTGACGTTCATGCGGTTTGGTTTGGAGACGCACACCGGCGCAGTCATTTCCCCTGATCGCAGTTTGTTGTTTGCAGAGTTTTTTGGCCGGGCCTTTGGTCCGGCCCGTTGAACATGAAAACCAATCCAGTCCCGGCGCGGATGGCGATGGCCACCGTGATGGCGGCGTTTACTTTTACGCTGACCGCCTGTCACCACAAATCCCAATCAGGCGAGAACGATCCACCGGCTGATTATCAACGGGAGGGGCATGTCGTCCTGGTTCCTGAAAAATCCCCGTTGCGCGCGCGGTTGGTGCTGGACACGGCACGGAACGAGCCGGTCCGCCGCACGTTGACCGCGCCGGCAACCATTGAGCCGGACCCGCAGCGCATCGTGCGCGTCTATCCGCCGGTGGCCGGCCGCGTGGCGCGGCTGCACGTCCAACTCGGCAGCATCGTCACCAAAGGACAGGTGCTGGCCACACTGCATTCGCCGGACTTCACCCAGGCGCAGGGTGACTACATCAAGGCCCGCAGCGCATTGCAGGTGGCCCGGCGGCAGCTCGAGCGGCAGAAGGACCTGCTTGAGCACAAGGTGGCCGCGGTGCGCGACGTGGAGCAGGCGCAGAGCGATTTTGAATCGGCCCAGAGCACGCTCGACAGCGCCGCCGCCCGGCTTCGGGCCTACGGGCTCGACCCGGCGAAGGAACCGCTCGGCCAGCCGCTCCAGTTGGTGGCCCCGATGGCGGGCCGCGTCGTCGACATGGTGGCGGCGCTGGGGGAGTTTCGCAACGACAACACGTCTTCGCTGATGACCATCGCGGATCTTTCCACTGTATGGATCACGGCCAACGCCCAGGAGAAGGATTTGCGTTTCATCGTGAAGGGACAGGAGGCGAGGGCCACGCTGCCGTCATATCCCGGCGAGACGTTTACAGGGAAGGTGGAGGCCATTGGCGATGTGCTCGACCCGGACACGCGCGTTGTCAAGGTGCGGATTGTTGTGGCCAACCCGGACGGACGTCTGAAACCCGGCATGTATGCCACGGTGGACATCGTGGATTTTCCGGATACCCAGGTGACCGTGCCCACGACCGCGGTTGTGCAGGTGGGTGGGACGACGGTTGTGTATGAACAGACGCAGCCGTGGCGATTCGAGCCGCGCGAGGTGACGCTCGGTTCGCAACAGGGTGGACGCACGATCATTTTGAAGGGGTTGACCGGCGGGGTCCGCATTTTGGCAAAGGAAGGAGTGTTGTTCCAGGAATGATCAACCGTCTGGTGACTTTCTGTTTGCACCGTCGCTGGCTGGTGTTGACGGTGGTCATGGGGATTGCCCTCTACGGCGTTTACGCCTGGAAACAACTGGCGGTCGAGGCGTTTCCCGACATCGCGGACGTGACCACGCAGGTGATCACGATGTATCCCGGCCACGCGGCCGAGGAGGTGGAACAGCAAATCACGATCCCGCTGGAACGCGAATTGAGCGGCCTGCCCGGCCTGCAGGTGATGCGCTCCAAGAGCACCTTTGGCCTCTCGCTTATCGTCATCGTCTTTCGGGATGGTGTGGAGAGCTACTGGGCGCGCCAACGCATCCAGGAACGCATCAACAACACGACCCTGCCCGACGGGGTCACCGCCGGCATGGACTCGCTGACGTCGCCCACGGGCGAGATCTACCGCTACACGATCGAATCCAAAACACGCGAGCCGCGCGCGCTCAAGGAATTGCAGGAGTGGGTGGTGAAACCCAAGTTGAAGCAGGTTTTTGGCGTGGCGGATGTGTCGAGCTTTGGCGGCGAGACCTCGCAGTTCGAGGTGTCGCTCGATCCGGCCCGGCTGAACGAATACCGCCTGACGCTCAAACAGGTCATCGATGCGATTCAGGCGAACAACGCCAACGCCGGCGGCAGCGTCATGGTTCACGGACAGCAGAGCTTCGTCGTCCGCGGTCTGGGATCGGTCAAGTCGCCCGAGGAACTGGGCGCCATCGTCGTGACACAGAAGGCCGGCGTTCCCATCCTGGTGCGGGATTTGGGGGAAGCGCACATGGGTGTGATTGAGCGGGTTGGCGTCGGAGGCAAGGATGGGAACGACGACAGCGTGCAGGGGTTGGTCCTGCTGCTCAAGGGTGAGAATCCCTCGCGCGTGCTGGACGACCTGCACCGGACGGTGGATGAGCTGAACAACAAAATCCTCCCGTCCGACGTGAAGGTTGTTCCCTATCTCGACCGGACTGGACTGGTCAGCAGCACCATCCGTACGGTGGGGTGCACGCTGCTTGAGGGCGTGGGCTTGGTGGTCCTGGTCTTGCTGCTGTTCCTGGGCAGTGTGCGCGGTGCGTTGCTCGTGGCCTTGACGATTCCGTTCTCGCTGTTGTTCGCGTTCGTGCTCATGCATCTGACGGATATCCCGGCCAACTTGTTGTCCCTCGGTGCCATCGACTTTGGCATCATCGTGGACAGCGCCATCGTGCTGATGGAGGTCATCCTGCGCCGGCGTGAACACAATCCGGGAATGCCCCTGACCGAGAGCGATGCGCGCGACGCGGCGTTGGAGGTGGCACGTCCCAAATTCTTCGCCACGATCATTGTCATTGCCGCTTATCTGCCGCTGTTTGCCTTCGAGCGGGTGGAGAAGAAGCTGTTCACACCGATGGCCTTCACGGTGGGCTATGCGTTGCTGGGTGGGCTGTTGTTTGCCTTGATCACGATTCCGGCGATGGCGTTTCTCACGTATCGCAAGCCGCACAAGACCTGGCAGAACCCCGTCTTCGAGTGGTTGCGCTGGAAATACGACGCCTTGTTGGTCCGCGTGGTTGCATGGCCGCGGGTCGCCCTGATGACCGGCGGAGTGGCGGTGCTGATTGGCGTCGTTTTGGCGATGACCGTCGGCCGCGAATTCCTTCCGTATCTCGACGAAGGGTCGATGTGGCTTCAGGTGCAACTGCCGCCCGGGGTCTCCCTGCCTAAAGCGGTCGAGATGTCCCGCGAGCTGCGCCGGGCTGTTCGCGAGTTTCCCGAGGTCTTGTACATCGTCAGCCAGTTGGGCCGGACTGACGAAGGCACCGATCCCTGGACGCCATCGCACATCGAGTGCTGTGTCGGCTTGAAACCCTATCATGAATGGGGGGGCGACAAGCAGGCGTTGATCCACCGCATGGATGTGCGTCTCAAGAAAATCCCCGGTCTGACGGTAGGATTCTCGCAGCCCATCATCGACATGGTCAACGACAAGATTGCCGGCGCGCACAGCGAGCTGGTCGTCAAAATCTACGGTGACGATTTTGCGGAAACCCGCCGCATCGCCGAGGAGGTCGCGGCGGTGGTGGGGCAGGTGAACGGTGCCGCGGATGTGGCCATCGACCAGGAACCGCCGTTGCCGCAGGTGCAGATCAAAGTGGACCGCTTCGCGGCGGCGCGCTTCGGCATCAACGTGGGGGATGTGGCCGGGTTGATCGAGGCCGGCATTGGGGGGAAGCCGGTGTCCAAGGTGTTCCTAGGCGACCGCGTGTATGACATCAGCGTGCGGTACAAAACCTCGTCACGCGCCAACCACGAGGCGATGGGCAACCTCACACTGCTCTCCTCCACGGGCGCGCGCATCCCGCTCTCCCAGGTGGCCGAGGTGAAACTGGCTTCGGGCGAAAGCACCATCACGCGCGAAATGAATCGCCGCCACCTGACGGTCAAGCTGAACCTGCGCGACCGGGATCTGGCCTCCTTCCTGGCCGAGGCGCAAAAGCTCATTGATGCCAGGGTCAAGTTCGACCGGATGCACTACGAGATCGCCTGGGGCGGCCAGTTTGAGAACCAGCGCCGGGCGCAGGCGCGGATGGCGATCATCGTTCCCGCGGCGCTGGGCGTCATTTTCCTGCTGCTGTTCGCCAGCTTCGGTGTGGCACGGCATGCGGCCGTCATCCTGCTGACGGTCCCGCTGGCGTTGATTGGCGGCCTTGCGGCGCTGCACTTGCGGGACATGACCCTCAACGTGTCCAGCGCGGTCGGTTTTATCGCGCTCTTTGGCGTGGCGGTGCAGAACGGTGTCATCATGGTCTCCAATATCAACCGTTGGCGATCGGAGGGACATCCGTTGGAGGAGTCCGTCCGGCGCGGTGCCCGCGAACGGTTGCGACCCGTGCTGATGACCGCCACCGTGGCGACGCTCGGCCTGTTGCCCGCGGCGATGACGTTCAGCATCGGCAGCGACGTGCAGCGCCCGCTGGCAACCGTCGTGGTGGGTGGGCTGGTCACGGCGACGGTGCTGACGTTGATGATATTGCCCGCGGTGTATTACGTGATGGAACGCCGCTTCCATCCCAACGGCACGTCCGCCGGGACACCGCCGCCATCGAAAGCCTAAGGGAGATTGCGAATGAAACGACATCTTCTTCCATTCTGTCTGGCCTGTGCCGTGATCGCCGCCGTGTCCGCCCGGGCGCAAACCAACGCCGTGCCGGTGGTGGTGCCGGTCCCGCCGGCGGGCAGCGTTACCAACGAACTCGCCTACACGGCGTTCCTCAGCGAGGTGCTTTCGGCCAACCTCAACTACGCGGCGCAGCGTTACAACGTGTCCATCGCGCAGGCGGCACTGGAGGCGGCCCGGGTGTTTTTGCCCAACCCGACGCTCAGTCTCGACGGCGCCCGCGATGTCACCCATGGCGATGCCGAGCGCATGCCCACCACCTCCGGGTTCATGTTCACGCAGACGATCGAACTGGGCGGCAAGCGGCGCGCGCGCATCCGGGTGGCCGATCTCAACCTGCGCGCCGCCTCCGCCACGCTGGACGATTTCCTGCGCAACCTGCGGGCGGACGCCTCGGCCGCCTTCGTGGACGGGCTGGCGCTACGGCAGGCTCTGGAGCAGAAGCGGCGTTCGGCACGGTCGCTGGATGATCTCGTGGTTGCCAACGAACACCGGTTGCGCGTGGGCGACGTCGGCGAGGTGGACGTGAACCAGTCACGCGTCGAGGCCCTCCAGTTCCAGAGCGAGTTGCTCACCACCGAGGCCGATGCGCGGGCGGCGCTCATCGCCTTGTCGGGATTCCTCGGCCGCGACCGGGCGCGGACCGTCATCGTGCCGGCGGGCAAGCTGGAATTGCCGCCGCGCAGCTTCGATCTCGACGCGTTGCTGGCGAACGCGCTGGCCAACCGCGCCGACCTCGTTGCGATGCGACACGTGCGGGATGCCGCCAAGGCCGGCATCCGCCTGGCGAAGACCGCCCGTATCCCCGATGTGGACGTTGGGGTGGGCGTGACCCATAGCGGGGCCTCGGAGAACAGCATCGCGCCCTCGCCGACCTTCAATTCGGTGGGCATCTCCCTGTCCGTGCCCTTGCCGCTCTGGAACCAGCACACCGCCGACATCAACGCCGCACGTTACGCCGCCGAACAGGCCGAGAAAATGGTGCAGGCCGCCGAGCAAAAGGCGGAGATTGACGTCCACGTGGCGCTGACGCGTCACCAGGTGGCGCAGGAGCGCGTGGCGCGCTTCCAGTCAGACACGCTAGCCGGTGCCGACAAGGTACTGACGGCAAAACGCTTCAGCTACCAGCGCGGCCAGACCACGCTGCTGGACCTTCTCGCCGCGCAGCGTTCCGCCAACGATGTGTACCTGGCCTACTACGATGCGCTTGCGGACGCGGCGAAGGCGCTCATCGAACTCGAGCGTGCGGCGCAGATGTGGGATGTGACGTTTTGAGGTGACGCCACGGCGGTCTCACTTCACCGGCACCAGCCAGACACGCGCGGCGGCGTTGGTCAACGGCTGCTTCGTCAACACCAGCACCTGCACGGCGGTGGCCGTGGGCATGGGCTTCAGCTCGCGTTCGTCCGCGGTGGCCGACCACACCACATTGGAGCCCGGACCCCCGGCGGCTTGCTAGCGCCAGCGCACGCCTGTTTTGAACGCTGCGCGGACGACCGCCGTGCCGAGCCAGAGCGGCACGAGAAAACTATAGAAGAGCACGAAAAGCGGCGTACCGGCCGGCAAATTCCGCTTCCCGGTACCGATGAACG
>CAZAAF010000042.1:13763-14861 GCA_964482575.1 uncultured Verrucomicrobiota bacterium
CGGACCCCCGGCGGCTTGCTCGCGCCAGCGCACGCCTATCTGGACATCTGCCGCCGCGCCGGCAATGCCCACGCGATAGATAGTGTTGGAGCGGATGCGGATATTGTCGCTTTCGTAACCCTTGAGTTTGGCCGACGCCGGGATGGCGGTCCAGTCGTCCGGCGTTTTGCCGTTGAGCCAGTTCAGTGTGAAGTCGGGGTTGCGAACCAGATTGCCCGGCGGATTGGACGGAGCGAGGGCCGTTTCCTTGCCGGCGTTCATCACGGTCGCGCAGCCGATGCGCTCGATGGCGGCGCGGTAGTCCCTGGCGGGGAGATTGTAAAACGACCAGTTGCCTTTGGCGTCGGTGAGCGTCGAGTAATCGGTGCCAAGCAGGACCACCTTCGCCGCCTGCTGGGGGAGCGGTGCGCCCGGGGGCAGGGTGACGTGGCCGGAGAGCGTGAGCTGGCGCGATTCAGGCAGCCCCACCTTCAACAGCGTGTGCAACAGGTCGGCGACGACCCGCGCACATTCATCGGCGCACTCGAGAATGACCGGGTTGTCCTGGCGTGACGGCAGTGCCGCCACGGCGGCGCGGATGCCCTCCGTCCGGGTCTTTGAGTAGTTGATCAGACCTTCCATCCGACGGAGGAGGCCTTCGAGGACCGTGCGATCGTCCGTGCCGAGCAACTGCGGCTTGTAATCGCCGATGGTGATGGCTTTCGCATCGAGCCAGTTCTCCAGCCGCTTGTGTTGTTCGCCGCCGATGGGGAGCGCGTGGGGCGGGGCGCCGCTGTCCTCGACGAAGTGGACCAGCGTGCCGATCCATCGCGCCGCGTTTTGCGGCGATTCCGTGCGCATCGCCTGCAGCGCGCGCTTGAAATAGGGCTCGTAGGTTTGTTGGACTGCCGGGCACATATGGCCGGCGTGTTGCGGCACGACGGGCCAGAGCAGGTAATCATTGGCGAAGTACGTGCCAAGCATGCTGTTCCGCTGGTCGGGCATCAGGCAGTAGGTCTCCATCTGCTTCCAGTCGCCGCCGAACCATTGTTCCGCCCGGGCGCGTTCCTCTTCCGGCAGCGAGGCCTGGGCAACGGCGGTGATGCGATTGTGCGGTCC
>CAZAAF010000043.1:0-14828 GCA_964482575.1 uncultured Verrucomicrobiota bacterium
CTCCCCTGGCTCATGAAGTCATACCAACTGCCGATGGTGAAACAGGGCACATTCATCCGGTCGAAATGCCGGGAGCAATCCTCATCGCGCCAGTAAGCGTCGTACGTCGGATGGCGGAACCATTCCGCCAGGAGGGCGCGGTTGTCCGCCGGATCGCGCGCGACGGCGTCCATCTTCTTGAAGCGTTCGGGTTTGGTGGCGCCGCCGAGCCGGTAGCCTTCGTGGTAAAGGCTGAGGCCCGTGTCGGTCATGTACTGGCAGACGAGATGCGGCGGGCGCGTGACGGCGAGGAAGTTCTGCGCGAAGCCGGCCTGGGAGCCGCCGAACGTGCCCACCTTCCCGTTGCTCCACGGTTGCGAGGCGAACCATTCGCAGAGATCGTAGCCGTCGCGCAAGTCGCCCCACGCCAGCGCACGGTAACCGCGCCAAACGCCTTCGGAAAGCTGCGCGCCGCGGAAATTGACGCGGGCGGCGACGTAGCCATGCGACGCCAGCGCGGCCAGTTCCTTGCGCGAGCCCGCGCCCGTGATGACGGCATAGCGTTGCTCGAATACGGTCGCCCACGGCCCCTGTCCCGGCGGAAAATAAACGTCCGCCGACAGGCGCGTGCCGTCGCGCATGGGGATCATGATGTGTTCTTCGCGCACGTCGCCGAGATCGAGCTTCGGCAGCGGCGTGTCGGCGGCCGGCGAGATCAGTGTGGCACCGGCCAGGACCAGGGCGAGGAAGGAGGCTTTCATGGTGCGTGCCGATTGAAGCCGGGGAACAGGTGGCACCGGTTCCACCGACGCCACATCACCCCCGCCACGGGGGCGTACGGTTATGGCAGGCGGCCAGCGTGTTATGCGCAACCTGCGCGTCCTCGGCGACCTGGAAGTCGAACATGCCGGCGAGGATGAAGTCCGCGCCGTGGGTGTAGGCGTATTGGAAACCGTCACGCGGCTGGATGGCCCCGGCGGCCATGACCTTGAAGGCGATCCACGGCTTGGTCACGTCCTTCATGAACGCCGCCGTCTCCTCGGGGTTGTTGCACCAGTAGCCCGGCACCTCGGCGTATTCGGTCTTCATCGCCTCGGGTTTCGGCGCGGTGGGATACCTCAGGTGATGGAACGTCTTCACGTAGAAATCCACCGGGAGCTTTTCCTTCTCGCAGTATTGCACGACCTCCAGTTCGTGGCAGGCGACGCCGCTCGGCAGGCCGGTGGCCTTGAGGATGGCGAGCATCTCGCCGATCAGCGCGCCCTTGCCCTGCTTCACCAGGGCGCCGGTGATCATCCCAGGCACATAGAGCGCGTCCACGCCGCTGTCCACCAGTTGCGGCACAGCGCGATGATAACTCTTCGGGTCCGCCACGCGCCCCTCGTTGTCGCTCCACGGCGCCACGATCCACTTGAGCTTGCAGCCGCGATCCCGCTGCTGCCGGAAAATCTTGGCGATCTTCGGGTCTTGATGGGTCATGAACGTGTTGACGCCGCTGGCCTCGGCGGCGGCGAACGTCTCGGCGATCTTCTCCTCGGTGTTGTAATGGCGCGACAGGTCGTTCACGTAACGCAGGTCGCGGCTGTGCATGAAGAAGGTGATGTGGTTCGTGCCGAGGATGAGCCGGCTGATCTCCAGGTCGCCGATCTTCCCCTTGGGCAGCGCGCTGGCCGGCTTGGGCGTTGCCGACGATGCGGCAGGGCTCTGCGCCGACGCTTCGCGCGCCACCGCGGCGATGCCCGCCGACGCGGCCAGCGAATGGGCGAGGAAGGTCCGGCGATTGACGGCGTTGGACGAAGGATGTTCTTGCATGGTCGGTTCCCGGGTTTCGTTGGCGCGTAGTTCGTTGTCCAGTTTCGGCGCGGCCATCCTACGTTCCCTGCCGCCCGGCGGCAAATGGTACTTTCGTATCGCCGCCCGTCATTTCACGCGGGCATCGCTGACCGGCCGGTGCCGCGGCACCCGCGCGCCGAAGTCGCCGATGAAATTCCACATCGTCCGCTTGTTCAAATCCACCTCGGCCACGGCCACCGTGCCCCATTCCTTCGCCTGCGCCAGCACGTCCCCGCTGCGGTCGAACACGGCGGACATCATCCAGTTCCGCGACACATCCTCGTACGTGCTGCTGACGATGAAGACATTGTTCTCACAGGCGCGCGCGCGGGCCAGCAGGGGATTGCAACCCCAGACCGGCCACGCGATCACCTCCGCGCCGCGCTTGGCCAGTTCGCGCGCCGGCTCCGGGAAGAAGCCGTCGTAGCACACCATCAGGCCGACCTTGCCGAAGCGCGTCTCGAACACAGGGTAGTCGCTGCCCGGCGCGGTGCCCGCCTCGACTTCCTCGCGCGGCAGGCAGGTCTTGCGATACTTGCCCACGAGCTTGCCGTCGGGACCGATCAGCACGGCGGCGTTGTAAATCAGGTGGCCTGCGCGTTCCTCGACGCTGAAGACGATGTACAAGTTGTGCCGCCGCGCCAGCGCGCCGAAGAATTCCGTGGAGGGACCCGGCACCGGCTCGGCCACGTCCGGGGCCTTCTTGCCGAGATTGGCCGACGGCGCGATTTCGCCCAGCACGACGAGATCGGCTTTCTGTCGCGCGGCCTCGGCGACCAGCGGCTCGAACAGCCGGCAGTTGCCTTCCACCGTCTTGCCTCCGCGCGGCACGAAGTGGACCGTGGCCAGGCGCGCCAGCCGCGGCGCGGGCGGCGTCACCTCCGTGAGCGAGATCTTGCTCCAGCGCACCTCGGCGCGCGGCGCCCATTGCAGGTGCAGTTCCACCCTTGCCTGCGTGGCCGTCGAGGGCACGAGATAGGTGTCGGAGATTTCGGTCCAGCCGTCGGCGCGCGCCGCCTTCGTCGTTGGGAATTCCTCCGGCGCCGTCGGCTTGCCCTTGCTGATGAGATAACCGCTCACGACCGGCTCGTCGCTGGGCACGCGGTGTCCCGCGGCGTCCTGCCACATCACGCGCGCCATGACACTGCGGCGCGTCACGTCCACGTGGGTGGCGCGGAAGAACGCTTCAAACCGGAAGTGCTTGCCGCCCTTGACCGGGAAGGTCTTCGCCCAACAACCGGCGAGTCCCTCCTGCGCATCGGTGCGGATGATGAGCTGCGGCTGGCCGTCCAGACCGCCGGCGGGTTTGAAGGCAAACTGCGGTTTGATCTCGTCGCGCGGCGCACTGGTGGTCCAGCCGTCGGGATTCGCCGAAGGGTCTGCGGCGTTGAGTGTGACGTTGGCCAGCACGAGGGCTGACAGGATGATGGCGAAGCGTTTCATACTTGTTTCCTCTTTCCGTTGATTCGTGGCGCGCGTCCGGGACCACACACCGGTTTTCGTCAAGCGCCGCGATGCTGCCAAACCTGCGGTTTCAATACAAGTCACACCTCGGCCGCCGTCTCGCGTGCCGGGGTCACCTGGAACTCCGGGTCCGGCTGGAGCGGCCCGATGCCCAGCAGCACGATGCCCACGGCGATGAGCGGCATGACGCCCGCCGCGACGAACACCGGCCCGTAACCGCAGGCGTCGATGGTCCGGCCGCCGAGCCAGCTGAACAGCATGCCGCCGAAACCGGAGCCCAGGCTGGCGAGTCCCCAGATCGAGCCCACCATGTTCCGCGGAAAGACGTCCGCCGGGAACGCCAGCGCGTTGGCGTTGTAACTGGTGTAGCCGAACGTCGCGACCGAGATCAGCGCGATGGCCGTCGTCACGCTCGTGGTGAAACCGGCGGGGATCGCCGCGGCCATCATCAGCGCCGACACCGTGATGGCGGCCTTGCGCGCCACGGGCGTCGTCACGCCGAGGCGGATGACACGACCGGTCAGCCAGCCGCCGAGCAGGTTGCCCAGGTCCGCGGCGACAAACGGGATCCAGGCGGCCTTGCCAATCTGGGCCGTGTCCATGCCGTGGACCGAACTGAGGTATTTGGGAAACCAGAAGATGTAGAAATACCAGACCGGGTCGAGAAACACCTTGGAGAGGGTCAGGCTGGCGAGGAACCGCGTGCGGAGCAGCCGCCACGGCGTGGCCGGCCGCGCGCGGGTTTCGCGGCGCACGTGCGCCGGGGTTTCATAGAGGAACCACCAGCCGGCCAGCCACAGGTAGCCGAGGAGGCCGACGACGATGAACGAGGCCGACCAGCCCAGCCGCAGCACCAGCCACGCGACCAGCGGCGGCGCGACGACCGCCCCGATGGCGGCGCCGCTGTTGAAGATGCCCGAGGCAAACGCCCGCTCGCGTTGCGGGAACCATTCGGCCACGACCTTGACCGCGGCCGGCCAGTTGCCCGCCTCGCCCATGCCGAGCAGGAAACGAAACGCGCCGAGGCTCCACGGTCCGCGGGCGAACGCGTGCAGCACGCCCGCCGTGGACCACCACGCCATGCAGAGCGCGTAGCCGAGCCGTGTGCCGAGCCGATCCATCAACGGTCCCGAGACGCCGTTCATGACGGTGTAGGCCAGCATGAATGCCGAGACGATTAACCCGTAGGTCTCGTCGTTCATCCCGAATTCCTTGCCGAGGATGGGCGCGACCACCGAGAGCGTCTGGCGGTCGAGGTAATTGATGACGGTGGCCAGGAACGCAAACCCGATCATCCACCAGCGCGCGCGCAAGACCGGGCTGTCGTCGCGGGTTGGGTCGGGAGAATTCATGGATCCCTTGCTTAGAATCCCATCCGTCCCCAGCCACGCCCCGTGCCATCGAGCGGCGACAGCCCGAGCAGCTCGCGGCCGAGCGCGACGTAGTAACGGTAGTTGTCCAGCGGCGTGCCGTTGGGGATGCGATGATCCAGCCCGAAGACCGTGCCGCCCTGTTGCATCAACGGCTGCATCTTGTATTCGAGTTCCCGCCGGATCTCCTCCCGGCTGCGGCGGAGGACGTGCTTGTCGATGCCGCCGAGCAACGCCAGCCGCCGGCCGTATTGCTTGCGCACGGCGACGATGTCCATGCCCGCCGCCGGCTCCATCGGGTGCATCGCGTTGACGCCGCCTTCCATCAGCGGTTCGAGGATCGGGGCGATGTTGCCGTCGCTGTCGAGGTTGAACAGCCGCGTGCCGCGACTCGAGAGCACATCCCACGCGCGGCGGTAGTAGGGCGTGATGAACTCGCGGACCTGCGCCGGCCCGGCGAGCGGCCCCGACTTGCCGGCCATGTCTTCGTGGACAAAAAGCTGGTCAATTGTGACCTTCTCCGTCACCCGCTCGAACACCTGTTCCGCCGTGCGCGCGACCGTCTCCAGGATGTCGCGCATCAGCTCCGGCTGGTCGTAATAGACGAGGCACGCCATCTCCTCGCCCATCAGTTCGCGGGCAACGTCCCAGCCGCCGGGAATCCGTCCCATCACCAGCACACCTTCGCGCTGGCGCTGGCGCGCCCGCTCGACCGCCGGCCAGTCAATCCGCTCCTCGAAAAACCCGAATTTCGGTTTCAACCGCACCCAGTCGTCCGCTGTCTTCACGGGAAAATCCAGCGGCAGGGGCACCGTGGCGGTGGTCTTGCAAAGTTTCAGTGTCCGGCCGAGCGGATCGCGCTGGATCAAGATCTCCGCGTCTTCGAAAACCGTCACGGTCTCGCCCATCAACCCCGTCTGGCCGCCGCACTCGACATACGGCACGTAATCCCAGTCGAATCCCGTCAGGTCCAGTTCCTCCGGCGTCGCGCCCTGCTGGCGCCATTCCCTGTCCAGTCCCACCAGCGGCCCGAACAGCTCGCAGAACATCGGCCGTTCGCATGCGCCGAACGTGACCAGGTCGAGGAATTGTTCGCGGTGAAAGCGCATGGCTTCAGCGGGGGTGCGGCGGTTCCTGCAGCGGCTCGATGCGTTTTGGCGGGACGAGGATGCGCGTGCCCGGTGCCTGCTCCGGATGCGTGATGCGCGACATCAGTTGCTCCACCGCCCGCCGTCCGATCAACTCGAAGTTCAGGTCAATGCTCGGCGGGCGCGGATCCAACTGCCGCAGCCAGGCATCCTGGTTGTCGCACGAGAGAACCGCGAGGTCGCGGCCCGGCACCACGGCCTGTTGTGCGAGCAGCGGATACAGTCGCAGCGCCTGCTCGTCGGTCGGCACGAACACGGCCTGCGGCCTCGGCGTTGTCGCGAGCAGATGTTTGACCAGCCGGGCACTGGCGGTGTTGGGGCCAAAGCCCCACGTGGGTCCCTGTCCCGATGTCTCCGCCACGAACGACCGGCAGTCCAGTCCCCGTTCCCGCGCGTGCGCGCAAAACGCCGCGCCGCGCATGGCGAACCCCGGGTGCTGGGGCTGGTCGTTGTAGAAGGCCACGTGCTGATGACCCTGTGCCGCCAGATACTCCGCCGCCATCGTTCCGATGCGTTCGTTGTCAGGCAACACATGATCCGCCCAGTCGTGCGGCTGCGTATGACTGCTGAGAAGCCAGACGGCCGGCAGGGAGCGGTAGGCCGCCGGCAATGCGTCGCCCGCTTCGCCGGCCAGCAGCAAGCCGTCGGCTTTTCGCCGGCACACGCACGGCGGCAGGTCCTTCAGGTTGTCGGTCTGGGCCAGGAACAGGCTCAGCCCGCGCTGGCGCAATTCCGCCTCCAGCGTGGCGACGGTCGTGCTGATGCCCGGCCGCTCCAGCACGGTGCGCGGCGCTCCGACTAGGAGCAGGCACACGTTGCCGGTGCGCAGACCGGCGGGCCGCGCCGTTTTTCCGCGGCGCTGTTCCGGCGGCTTGGGGTGGTACTGGAGCCTGGCCATCGCCTTGCGAATCCGCTGCGCCGTGGCTTCCGAAACACCGCCGCGACCATTGATCAGCCGCGACACCGTGCCATGGGTCACGCCGGCCATTTTTGCCACTTCAACGATGGACATGGTACCGGAGTATTCCCTTTGAAAACCATAATGTCAATAAACATAATAAAACGAGTTGTTCGCGACTTATGAAATGAAAGCAATATTGGAGTGATTGATATATCATAATGTGCAAACACACTATTGACATGGTTTGGCATGTTGGCTAGTTTCACTCTCGTTCAACCGGCGAGACTACAACTCATGAGGAGCTTCTGATGAACTATCGGAAATTGGGACGAACCGATCTCAACGTTTCAGTCATTTGCCAGGGAACCTGGTCCGTCGCCACCCGGGACGCCTTCTGGGACGGGCAGGACCGCACCGACTCGCTGGCGGCCATCCATGCGGGACTGGATGCGGGCGTGAATTTTTTCGACACGGCGCCGGCCTATGGCAACGGCGAGTCGGAGGAGATTCTCGGCGAGGCGCTGGGGGCGCATCGTCGCGAGGTGGTGGTGGCCAGCAAGGTGGCGCCCACCGATCTGGAGCCGGACAAGCTCCGCCTGAGTTGCGAGCGAAGCCTGCGCGCGCTGCGGAGCGATTACATAGACCTTTATCAAATCCACTGGCCGAGCCAGACGCTGCCGCTGGAGCCGACGTGGCGGACGCTGGAGGCGCTGCAACGCGAGGGGAAGATCCGGCACCTCGGCGTCTCGAATTTCGGCAAAAGTTTTCTCGCCGGGGCGGCCCGGCTCGGGCGCGCCGAAAGCAACCAGTTGCCCTACAGCCTGCTCTGGCGCGCGGTGGAATTTGATATCCAGCCGTCGTGCACCGCCGGCGAAATGAGCATCCTCTGTTACAGCCCGCTCGCGCAGGGGCTGCTCACCGGCAAGTTCCAGAACGCCGACGAGGTCCCGGAGAAACGGGCGCGGACACGGTTGTTTTCTTCGGCGCGCAAGATGACGCGCCACGGCGAGCCGGGCTGCGAACGGGAGACGTTCGACGCGCTGGCCGGCCTCCGGCGGGTGGCCGGCGAACTCGGCCAGCCGATGGGACGGCTGGCGCTGGCGTGGCTGCTGGCGCAGCCGGGCGTGACCTCGGCCATTGTGGGCGCGCGCAACGCCGCCCAGGCCCATGAGAACGCCGCGGCGGCGGATCTCCAGCTCGACAAGGACGTGATCGCGCGGCTCTCGGCCATCACCGATCCGCTGAAGCAGCGCCTCGGCAACAACGCCGATCCGTGGGAGCACGTTTCACGAATGGAGAAATCATGAGTGCCTGCCGTCTTGCCGCCATTGTCATTACGGGTTTGCTTGCCGGGCTGAATGCCGGGGCCGGTGATTGGTTCGCGCCCTTCGAAAACGTGGCCGACTACAAGCCGAAGGGGCCCGCACATTGTTTCCGCCAGTTCAACATCGACTGGAGCTGGATTTCGTTGCGGCCCGACCAGGTGCCGGAGTTCCTCAGCGAGGCGGACCCGGTGGCGCTGGCGGAGTTCTGCCGGCAGACGCACGTGGACGGCACGGTGGTCATGGCGGTGCCGCATCACGGCTACTGCACCTACGAAACGCACGTCGGCACGAAGTTCCCCGGCATGAAGGGCGACTGGTTTGGCCGGACCCTCGAGGAGTTGCACAAGCGGAAGATCGCCGCGTTCGGCTACGTCACGTTGAACTGGAACTGGAAATTCATCCGCGAAAACCTGGGGCGGGATTTCATCCACGGCACGCCGGACGCCGGAGGCGTGTGCTCGTCGCGCTGCGTGATCTGCCTGAATGCACCGGGCTACCTCGAACTCGTCGAGGCCTACACGCGCGAGGTCATGGAAAATTATCCGGTGGACGGGATGCGCTGGGACATCCTGATCTCGGCGAAACAGGGCGGCCTCCACGGATCGTCGGATTGCACGTGCGAGGGATGCCGGCGGCTGTTTCGCAAGCTCTACGGACAGGAGCTGACGCGGTGGCAGGATTTCGACGAGCGGCGCCACATGGATTTCTACATCGCCACCACGACGCGCGCGGTGGAGCGGCTGCGCGCGCTGTGCAAGCGGATCAAGCCGTCGGTGGAGATCTGGCAGAACTGCGTGAGCAGTTACCACGAGAACGACCTGAACATCGGGCGGTCGATGGACATCGCCTATAACGAGTTTGCGGATCCATTCCGGCTGCTGCTGCTGCGCGGCGCCACCGGCAAGGCCGCTGCGATCAACGGTTTGATGAACAAGGAGGGCCCGGCCCCGGGGGTGGCGTTGAAGCCGCTGGACCACCGCGAGTGGCGCACCTGCCTCGCGCTCGGCGGGCGCTGTTATTCCTACTACGGCCACAAGCAGACGAATCCCAGGACGCTGCTGCCCGGTGAGGCGTTGCGGACATGGCATCGCGAGCAACTGGCGCCGTTCTACCAGATGGTCAGCGAGATCGAGCCGTGGCTGCAGGACGCCACGCCCGTGTCGCACATCGGTGTCGTGTTTTCGGAAGCGACCCGATTCCGTTTCCCAAGATACGACCGCGCACCCTACGTCGCCGCGATGGAACCCATCGCCAACGCCAGCCTCCAACGCGACGTCCCCATCGAGTTCGTCAACGCCCTGGACCTGGACAATCCGAAGAAACGAATCTCCCGGCTCCAGTTGCTGGTCCTGCCACTCACGTCCGGTCTCTCCGCCGCCGAACTCGATAGCCTGCGGCGCTACGTCCGCGAGGGAGGCAACCTGCTGATTGGCGGCGACGCGCTGCGTCACGACGCGCACGGAAAAGAAATGGGCGACTTCGCCCTGGCGCGCGAGATGGGCGTGCGCTTCCGCCAAATGGCGGAGACGACGAAGGAAAGCTCGGTATTCGGCGATTTACCCGGCGGTGCGCCGGTGCCGGCGTGTAAACTGCGCCAGTTCGTGACCGTCGAGGCGAAACAAGGCAAGACGATGATCGCCATCCAGGGTGGGGACAAGTCGTGGCCGTTGCTGCACATCAACCGGCTCGGCTCCGGTCGCATTGCGTATCTGGCCTCGCTGGATTCGGCGGAGTTGACGCAGGCGGTCATCGACGCGCTGGCCGGCCCGCCCCCGCTCGTGATGAAATCGGGGGAATCCCGACAGGTGGTGCTGACCGCGCAGCCCGACAAGCGCCAGAAAGTGCTCCAGTTGATCGGCGATGGCACCACTACGATCGAACTGGACCGCCCCGTGAAATCGGGGGAATCCCGACAGGTGGTGCTGACCGCGCAGCCCGCCAAGCGCCAATGGGTGCTCCACTTGATCAGCGATGGCGCCTGTTCGATCGAGCTGGACCGCCGCTACGTTCCCGCAACGCGCATCGTGGATCGGTATCCCAGGGACGGCTGGGATTGCCACGCCGAGCCGGGTGCCACGGGCCTGCGCATCACCGTGGACGGACGCGCCACCGACCGCCTGCTGGTGGTGAAATGACCGTGCCGGTCACGGTTTCACCGCGCCGAAATATTCATAGAAGACCGTGGCGAGGGCTGCCCCGTACTCCTGCCAGTGCCGGCCCGTCGCGTAATCGTCCACGCCCGTGATCCAGTTGCAGTTGAACTCCTGGACGGCCGCGTCGATGCCGTAGCGCTCCAGCCAGCCGTCGCCGAGCGTGCCGGAATTGTGGAACGACGGTTTGGTGCTGCCCTCGGTGAACCAGGTCTGCTTGCGAAGCAGGGTTTCGAGCGTCGCCATGCGCTCGACATGCCGTTGCAGCCCGGCCACGGACGGCCGGCTGATGTGCAGCAGGCCGCTGCCGTCATTATGAAATTCCAACGCCAGATGCGGAGCCTGGCCCATTTTGATCATCTTCTCCAGCCACTGTTCCAGTGCGTAATTCTCGGGCGCGAGTTGCGGGTCGGCGGGTTTGTCCCAGTTCCGGTTGAGATCCTTGCCTTGGAGGTTGAACCGTGTCCCGCCGTGCGCCACGCCGTCCTTGTTGGCGATGGGCAGGATATAAACACAGTAGCGTTCCAGGAACTTCTTCGCCTCGCCGTCGCCTTTCAACAGGCGGTGGATGAGCCCCTCGACCACCCAGTTGCCACCGGTTTCCCACGGATGCGCCCGCGCGCGGAGGAAGACGCGATACGGCGCGCGCTCGTTGCCGACGCGGACAATCTCCAGCTCGCGGCCCTGCACGGTCTTGCCGATGGGCGTGATCTGCACGAGCGGGTTCTGGCGGATGGACGCAAGGAGGGCCTCGAGGTCGGAGAGGCGGTAAGGCTCGATGCGCGCCACGTAGAGCCGCGGTCCCGGCATGTCCACGGTGAGCCGCACGCGGTTTCCCGGCAGACTCTCGGTCGAGACCACCTTCCAATCCCTGCCGTTCTCGGAGAGGGACAACGCCTTGACCTCCTTCGCCACGGAGCCGAGCCTCCCGTTCCAGACGTTGTCCATTTCCTTGAACTCCAGCGTGAGCTTCGAGCCCGGCTTGGCGTGGATTAGGAAATGAATATGGCCCGCGGCGCGGTTGGGCGAATTGCGTTCCTGGTCGTAGAGCAGATGGACGAAAATCGTCCCGTCGTCGGCAAACTCGTACCAGAGCGGCGAGGCGTTCTCGATGCTGGTATCAATGAACTCCAGCCCGGTCTTGTTCTCGATGGGTACGTTGGCCCCAAACGCCGTGAAGGACACGAGCATCGCCACGCACGACGTCAGGCTCATCTGCAATAGGTTCAGTTTCATAAATTACTCCGCCACGACCATGGCATGGATGTCCAGCCGCGGCACGGTCACGGTCTGGCCGTCGCCGGTGACCACCGGCTGGAGCGGCTTGTGGCCGGGCATCAGCAGGAAACGGTTCCATTTCCTGTCACGGAAAGTCAGCGTGATGTCATGAATCGGGATGACCTCCCGCCGTTCGTAGAGCGATTCACCGGCGACATTTTGCGAACGGCCCAGCGAGGAAACGTCGTTGAGCAGATGGACGATGAGATGCCCGTCCTGCGTGTGCGTCATCGCCTGCACGATGCGCGGCGCGGTGACCTTGACCGGCGGCGGGGCGGCCGCGGCGTCGCGCAACGCCAGCTCCATCATCCGCGCCCAATGTTCCTGGCCGTACCGGAAGAACGCCCACGAAAGATCAGCCGGCAGGTAGATGACCCTGCCCTTGCCGTAGGTGCTCTCGATGATTGCCGGCGTGTTCGTGCGCTTGAGTTCGCCGGTCTTCTTCTCTGTCGTGACGGTGGCGAGCCGCATCGGGCTGCGCGCGCCCTTCACCGGCTCCACCATCAACATCTGGCAGTAGATCGGCAGGTTGTGATGGAGGTTGGTTATAGACTCCGTGGCACTGTGGCGCGACAAGGTCTCGAGGATGACCGGGTCGGACACCCACCGATGCTGCGGCGCGACATACAGGTTCGCGCCGTGCTGCTGCTTCGGGTCCCAGCCAATGACCGGCTTCCGGCTGTCGAACGCCCCGGTCTTTTTCGCGTTGAACACGTCGGCCAGGCCGAAGGTCTCCCGCGGCTTTGCGTGCTCGTCGTAGAGCGATGTCTCATAGGTGGCCACGAGGCCGCCGCCGGCGCGGACGAACCGCCGCACGGTTTCCAGCTCGGCATCGCTCATCGCCGCGCAGTTGGGCATGAACAGCACCTTGAAGTTGTCGAGTTTGCCGCGTTCCAGGTCGCGGTCGGTCACGAGCGAGACCGGCAGGTGGCGCTCCATCATCGTCTGGAACGCACCATAGACGCCCTTCACGTACCGGTTCTTCGAGTCGTCGCGCCCGTACCACAGCTCGGTCTTTTCCGAGACGACGAGCCCGCACCATGGCTCGAGCCGGTCATGCCGGAAAAACTCGTCGCGCGCGGCGGTGTCCGCCATGTAGTGCGCCATCACGTCCCGTCCCGTCATCGACTGCGCGGGCACCGAGCCGTTGGCCATCATCGTCATTACACGGATGGTGGCTTCCGTGCCGCCCAGCGGTTGCGACCGCACATAGCTCGGCGACGACCACATGAACGCGCGCGTCTCCTTGCAGAGGCCGCCGAGGTGCCAGCTCATGAAATTATGCAGCACCGGGAACGCGAAGAACGACGGGTCCACGGTGTCGTACCAGCCGGTTTCCTCCAGCAGGCCGTCCACCACCTCCGCGACGCGGATCGAGTTGCGGATGTTGTGCGGATTCCGGTACACCCACGCATTCCACGAGTTCACCACCAGCGCCGCCTCCGGGTTCACCGCCTTGATGGCGCGGTTGAAATCCAGCATCGCCGACTCGATGGAGCGATACTTGAAATTCACCCACTGCTGCCAGGGCACGCTGTCGAAGTCCTCCTTCAACGGCGGCTCCAGGCCGGTCTCCTGCTTGAACTTCGTCTTGCACGCCGGGCAGTAGCATTCGTCCGCGCGCGCGTGGAACATGTCGAAGAAGATGCCGTCCACGCCGACGTCCTTGACCAGCTCGACGATGCGGCTGCGGACGAGGTCGCGGTAGGCCGTGTTGATGCAGAAGTAGCCGGTCTTGTTCCCCCTGGCGTTGACGCACCGCCAGTCCGGGTGCGCCTCGCCGAACTCCACCGGCTCGCGTTGCGCCCAAAGATAGGGCAGGTACCGGATGCCGTGCTTGTGGCAGAGCGCCACCACCTCGCGCGTGCCGTCGCGGTCACCCATCTTGGGATCGGCCTGGCCGAACGCGCTTTTCCAGCCCAGCTCGTGCCAGTCCGTGCCGCTGTGGACCCGCGAGAAAAACACCTGGACTCCCGCCTTGCCGCAATCCTCGAGCAGCTTCTCCGGCCAGTCGCCGAACCGCTGGATGTTTGGCAGGTCGGTATAGGCGACGCGCGTGACGTCGTAGATCCATCGGGGGGTCGGCGGTTTGTCGTCCGCCACGGCGGTCCACAGGAGTCCCATCAACGGAAGCAGCCAGCGAGCAGTCTTCATGCAGCCCGCAGGGTAGAGGATGCGCCGTTTTTTTTCCAGCGTTACCCGTTGGAAGCCGCGGCGTTTTCGGACGAGGGAATCAGTCGGCGCCGGGGCGCGCGAACCGTCCGTACCGCAGCGCCAGCGTGGGCAACACGAGCAGGTTCAGCAGCGTGGACGTGCCCAGACCGCCGAGGATGACCACGGCCATCGGGCCTTCGATCTCGCGGCCGGCCTCGCCGCTGCCGATCGCCAGCGGCAGCAGGCCCAGGCCCGTCACCAGCGCGGTCATCAGGATGGGCACCAGCCGCTCCGTCGCGCCGCGGACCGCGGTGGCCGCGTCCCACGGCTGGCCTTCCTCGCGCACGAGGTGCTCGTAATGCGACAGCAGCATGATGGAATTGCGCGTGGTGATGCCGAAGAGCGTCACGAAACCGACCAGCGCGCCCATCGAGAGACGTCCTTCTTCCGGCGTCCCGACCCACGCGGCGATGCTGATGGCCGCCACGCCGCCGACGAGCGCGAACGGCAGGTTGAACATGACGAGGGCGACGTTGCGTCCGTGGCCCAGCGCCATCAGGAGCAGCAGGAGGATGCCGACCGCCGCCACACCGCTCTGGAGCAGCAGTTGCTGCGTGGCCTGTTGTTGCGCCTCCGCCGCGCCGCCGAACTCGACATAAACGCCGCGCGGCAGATGGACCTTCGCCGCCACTGCCTTCTGCGCATCGGCGACGAACGAGGAGACGTCGCGTTCGCCGGGATTGCACGTCACCGTTTGCCGTCGCCGCGCGCCTTCGTGGAGGATGGAAACGCGGCTGGAGGTGTGTTCGATCTCCGCCAGCTCGCGCAACGGCACCAGCCGTCCCGCCGGGTTGCGCAGGAGCAGTCCGCCCACGCTGTCGGGGTCGCGCCGTCCCGCCTCGTCGAGCCACACCGCCACGTCCTCGACCATCATGCCGCGGTGGATTTGCGCCACCACGGCGCCTTGATAGGCGGTTTGCACGGCCTCAAGCACCTCGACCGGTCGGAAACCGAGTTCCATCAGGCGGTCGCGGCGCAACCGCACGTTGAGCCGCGGTGCGCCGGACGGTGATTTCATCTGCACGTCCTTCGCGCCCAGGTCGGTGAGCACGCGCATGACCTCGCGCCCCCTGGCCTCAAGCAGGTCCAGGTCATCCCCGAAAATATTCACCACCACCGGCGCAGTTTCGCCCCGGTGAGAGATCTGGACCATGGATAATCGCGCC
>CAZAAF010000044.1:0-14621 GCA_964482575.1 uncultured Verrucomicrobiota bacterium
CTGCCATTCGCCGTCCCACTTCAGGGCCGGCGCCTGCTCGGTGAACGGCTGCGTGGCGTTGAGGATCTCCAGCGCCGCGCCGTCGCCGCCAAACGCGCGCGTGTCGAGCGCCCGCAGCGCTTCATTCATCTTGAAAATGGCATACACGGGACTTTCCACCACGCCGGCCACATCGCCGATAACGTAGGTCACCGGCATGAGGTTCTTGTGGTAAATGCTCTTGTCCACCGTCTTGGTTTCGACCCGGACCAGTTCGCGCAACGGCACCAGGGGCGCGTCGGGCCGGGTCTTGGAGCGCACCCGCAGGGCAAGCATGTCCTCCGGCACGGTCCGGATGGCGCGGGGCAGTTGGACTTGGATGTTGACGTCCTCCTTCTCGCGCGGCAGGTGCAGGATGTCCCCCGATTCGCCGCTCAGGGCGAGCTGCAGCGTTTCCGAGACCGTGTCGGCGGCGATGCCATGGAGCGCCGCCTTCTCCTTGTCCAGCACGAAGACCGATTTCGTCTGGTCGGCCTCGATATACCAATCGGCGTCCACCACACCCGGTGTTTGCTTGAAGACGTCGATGACCCTCGCGGCCAGGGCCAGGCGGCTGGCCGCGCTGGGACCGTAGATTTCCGCCACCAGCGTTTGCAGCACGGGAGGTCCGGGCGGCACCTCGGCCACCGCGGCCCGGGCCCCGTACTTCGCCGCAATCGCCGCCACCCGTGGCCGGACGCGCTTGGCAATGTCGTGGCTCTGTGCCTGGCGGTTGGATTTCGACACCAGGTTCACCTGCACGTCCGCTATGTGCGGGCCCCGCCGCATGAAGTAGTGGCGGACCAGCCCATTGAAGTTGAACGGCGCCGCCACGCCCGCGTAAATCTGGTAATCGGTCACTTCCGGCTCGATGCGCACCGCCGCGGCGATTTCGCGGGCGGCCTGCGTGGTCCGTTCCAGCGCGCTGCCTTCAGGCATGTTCAGGATGATCTGGAACTCGCTCTTGTTGTCGAACGGCAGCATCTTCACCTTTACCCAGCCGATGCCCACCAAGGCCATCGACCCCAGCAACAGGGCGATGATCACGCCGAAGAACAGAAACCGCCAGCGCCGCCGGGCGATGATCGGTCCCATGAACCACCGGTACGCGCGCGTGAAGACATCCTCCTCATGCTCGAATGACGCATGTGCCTTGCCGTCGTCCGTGCCGGGGGTGGACGCGGCATATTTCCGGCCCCAGCGCAGCATCCGGATCGCCGCCCAGGGCGTCACGATGAACGCGATCGCCAGCGAGAAGAACATCGCCGCGCTCGAGCCAATTGGGATCGGGCGCATGTACGGGCCCATCAGGCCGCCGACAAACGCCATCGGCAGCACGGCCGCGATTACCGCGAAGGTCGCCAGTATCGTCGGGTTGCCCACTTCGTTGACGGCCTCGACCGCGATCGCCGGCCAGCCGCGGCCCTTGTTCGCCGGCAACCGGAAATGGCGGACGATGTTTTCGACCACCACGATGGCGTCGTCCACCAGGATGCCGATGGAGAAGATCAGCGCAAAGAGTGTGATCCGGTTGAGCGTGTAGCCGTAGAGGTAGAAAATCAGCAACGTCAGGGCGAGCGTGGACGTGATGGCCAGTGCCACGATACCGCTTTCGCGCCAGCCCAGTGTGAACAGGATCAGCAGGGAGACGCCGATCACGGCGATGCCCATGTGCACCAGCAACTCATTGGATTTCTCCGCGGCCGTCTCGCCGTAATGGCGCGTGATGCTCATCTGCACGTCCGCCGGGAGAATGCGCCCTTTCAGCGACTCGACCTTGCGCAACACCTCGTCGCTCACGGCGATCGCGTGCGCGCCCGGCCGCTTCGCGATTCTCAGCGTGACGGCGGGCTGTTCGGCGGCGGCCGATGCACGCGCCGCGCCGGTGCCGAACAACACGTACTGGGCGGGTTCTTCAGCACTGTCCTCGATCGTCGCCACCTCACGCACGTACACCGGTTTGCCACCAAAAACCCCGGCCACCACGTTGCCCACGTCCCGAGCGTCGCGGAGAAACCCGCCGACCTCGACCTTCAGTTCACGGTTGCCGCTGGTCATGGCCCCGGCGATGACCTGCCGGTTGGCCTGCCGCAACGTCGGCGCGACGTCCTCCAGACTCAGGTTGCGTGAGGCCAGCCGCACCGGATCCAGCAGCACGCGCAACTGCCGCCGGGCGCCGCCGATGATCATCGTTTCCGCCACCAGCGGCACCTGCTTCACGGCGTCGTCCACCTGCGCCACCACCCGGCGGAGGGTCAGGTGATCATAGCGCGCGCTGTGAAACGTCAGCGCCAGGATCGGCACGTCGTCAATGGACTTCGGCTTGATCAGGGGCGGTGCGACCCCGGGCGGAATGCGGTCGAAATTTGACTGGAGCTTCTGGTTGAGCTTGACGAGGCTCTTCTCGATATCCTCGCCCACCTTGAAGCGCACAATGGCCAGGCTCTCGCCCGGGCGCGAGGTGGAGTAGATGTACTCGACGCCGGGAATTTCCCACAGCAGCTTCTCCATCGGACGCGTGGCGCGTTCCTCGACTTCCTTGGCGCTGAAGCCGGGCATCGCCACCATCACATCAATCATCGGCACCTTGATTTGCGGCTCCTCTTCGCGCGGCAGCAGCACCACCGCCGTGGTGCCCAACAGCACCGAGGTGAGGACGATCAGCGGCGTCAGCTTGGAATCAATAAACGCGCGCGCCACGCGCCCGGCGAAGCCAAGCGATTCGGGAAGGGGACCGGTTGCGGGCTTCATTTCACCTCCACCGGCTGGTTGTCCATCAACCGGGCCGCTCCTTCCGTCACCACCGTTTCGCCCCCATCAAGGCCGGAGACGATTTCGATGTCGCCGCCGGACCGTTTGCCGGTCTTTACCAGCCGCAATTGCGCATGCCCGCCCGCGACCACGAAGAGAATCTCCAACTCGCCGCGTTGCACCTCGGGCGCCACCGGCACTCGGACCGCACGGCTTTCGCCCACCGGAACGACGAGACGGGCGAACTGGCCCGACATCAACCCGCGGGTCGCCGGCAGCGCCGCCTTCACCTGGAAGGTCCGGCTCACCGGGTCGGCCGCGGGTGCCATCTCGGTCACGACGCCCGTCAGGGGCTGGGGGAGGGCGTCCACGAGAACCGGCAGCCGTTCCGACCGTTGGAGGTGCGACGCGATGGCCTCCGGCACGTCCGCCTCCAACTGCAGCAGTTGCGGGTTTTCCATCTCGATCAACGGCTTGCCCGGTGCCGCCAGATCCCCGACCTCGGCCCGCTTCTTCACGACAACGCCGTCGAAGGGGGCGTTGACATGGATGTAACTCATCATAGCCTGTGCTTCCGCGAGCGCGGCCTTCGTCACCCGCCGGCGCGCTTCCGCGGCATCATATTCCGCCCGCGTCATGGCCTGCTGCCGGACCAGTTCATCGGCCCGCTTCCAATCGCGTTCGGCCTGGTCCAGCGACGCCTGGGCCTGCTCGTACCGGGCTTTGACCTCGGCCGCGTCGAGGCTGGCGACCAGTGCGCCTGCCCGGACCGTCTGGCCAAGGTCCACCGGCATCGCGACGATGCGCCCGCTGAGTTTCGCTTCCAGCGTCGCGCGGACCTTGGCGCGCACCGTGCCCACGACCTCCTCGGTCAGGGGCTGTGTTTTCATTTCCGCCACCTGTGTGCGGACCGGCGCCACCGGCAGGTTGGATTGTCCGGACGTCGGACGCTCCTGGCGGTCGCCGCAGCCCGTCACCAACGCCAGGGCGATGGCGGGCAATGCAGCCGACAGTCGTTGCAGGGGAGTATTCATCAGCATCATGGGGTTGGAGTTTTGGGGGTCGCCTCGAGTTGAGTCACGCCGATGGCCTTCCGCACCGCGGCCACGGCAATCTGCCGGTCAGCCTCCGCCTCGGCGCGGCGGACGCGCGCCGTCACCAGCGCCGTCTCGGCGTCGATCAACTGCGTCGCCAGCGCCAGTCCCTGCTCGAACCGCGAGCGGGTGAGGCGGGCGCTCTCGGCGGCCTGCGTCACGATCTGCCGGGTGACCGCCAGCCGCTCCTCGGCGGTTTGGAGTGCAAGTTGGGCCTGCTCGGCTTCCAGTTCGATGGCCAGCCGCAGTTTGCGCTGTTCCTCGTGGGCGGATTCGACGTGGGCCCGGGCTTCGCGCACCTTGCCGCGCGTCAGATGGCCGTCCCACACATCCCACTGGACCATCAAACCGCCGGTGTAGCTGGCACCGCCGTTGTTCATCCGCCAGCCGTAGTCGTAATCCCCGCTGGCAAACGCGCTCACGCGCGGCTTGGCGCCGGACGACGCCACGCGCACCTGTTCCTCGGCCGCACGCTCGCGGTGACGCGCGGCCGTCAGTTCGGGCCGCCCCGAATAATCGCTGGTCGCGGGCGGGGTGGTGGCCGGGGCGTGATCCGCCACGACAAATTCCTTCTCCTCGACGCCGAGCAGGTTGCGCAAGGCGCGCAACGCCAGTGTGCTGGCCGTGCGCGCCCGCACCAGGTCTTCCCGGGCCTGGGCCAGCCGGACCTCGACATCCAGCACCTCGGTCTTCAGCATCGTGCCCGCCGCGGCCCGGCGCTGGGCGATGGTGAGATTCTCCTCGAACGCCTGGACCGAGGCCCCGGCCGCCTCGATGAACCGCCGCGTCTTCAGCACCGTGTAAAAGGCGCGGGCCACCTCATAGCCGAGCATGTTGCGAACCGCCTCGTTGTCGAACCGCGCCGCCTCGACCCCGGCCTTCGCCGCCTCGCGCCCCGCCTGGTTCTTGCCCCCCGTATAGAGCGGCACTGTCACCAGGCCCCGGGCATTGTAGTCGTCCATGTCCGGGACGCTGTTGAAATTGAGGGACGGGCTGTAGGCACGCTGGTTGAGGATGCTCCCGAACGCCGTCATCGGATTGTCCGTGCGCGTATAGCTGTTCTGCAACTGCAGGTGCGGCCAGAACGCCGCGTGGGCCTGCTCCAGACCCGCCTGCGCGGCGACAATGCGTTGCTGGGCGAGCCGGGCGTCGGGATTGCCGGTCAGCGCGAATTCCAGCGCCCGTTCCAGCGTCCAGGGCTCGGCGGCGCCGGCCGCCGCACACGCCAGCAGGGTGATCCATAGGTGTTGGTTCATGGAATACAGCCGCCTTCCTTGCATGTCAGTGAATGCCTAGGGCCATCGCCACGCCGACGACCAGGCCGTAGAGGGTGGCGATCCACGGGGAACGCATCAACGGACACGCGCCCGTCGAACACCCCGCCAGACGCTGCCAGCCGAACCCCAGCGCCCCGCCCAGCACGGCCCCAATCAGGAGATGCAGGCCCGTGCTCATGCGCACCCCCGGCCCGCGACCCCCGCGTCATCTTTGTAGTGGACAACCAAAAATATCATGATATGATTATATGACCATTTAGTTATATGTCAAGCACGAATGTAGTCACACCGCCGACGGCGGAGGAAATGGACCGCATCGCGGCCCGGTTCAAGGTCCTCGGCGAGCCGATGCGGCTGCGCATCCTGCAGGCCGTCTGCAAGCAGTCGCGCAGCGTCAACGACATCGTCGCGGCCACCGGCTCGACCCAGGCCAACGTCTCCAAACACCTGGCGTTGCTGGCCACCGCCGGCATCCTCCAGCGGGAGAAGGACGGCCAGCGCGTGTTCTACGGCGTCCGGGACAAGCTCGCCGTCAAACTTTGCGAGCTGGTCCGCGCGCAGGTCACGGAGTAGCCGGTCCCGGCGGGGGCAGGGGGGTGACGGCCGATCCGCTCGCGTCCGTCACGGAGAAGTATTCGCTTTCCAGGTTCGAGCCGCGCCGGATTTCCAGCACGCCGACGCCCTCGCGGAGCAGCACCGCCAGCACGCGGGCGTTGGCCTCCGCCGCCCGGGCGCTCTCGTCGGAAAATTTCACAATCAGTTCCGCGCCGCCGGCGGCCTGTTCCCACGTGGCCTCCGGCACCGCCTGCCGCAACGCCTCCATCGGCAGCGGCCGGCCCGACGGCTCCAGGAAATACGTCACGCGCCGGCTGCGTCGGGTGAGGCTCTCCATCGCGTCCTGCTGGATGCGCCGGCCCGCCTCGATGAATGCCGCCGCGTCGCACAGCGTCTCCAGTTCGTGCAGGTTGTGCGAGCTGATCACCACGGTCTGCGCGTGGTGCCGCCGTTTGAGGATGGCGCGGATGCGCGCCGCCTCGCGCGGGTCGAGCCCGCTCATCGGCTCGTCCAGCAGCACCAGCTCCGGCTGGCCGAGGAAGGCCTGCGCAATCGCCAGCCGCCGCATCATCCCGGGCGAGAGCGGCCGCACGGGCGACCGGCGCCGGTCGCCCAGGTGCACCCACTCCAGCACTTCATCGATCGATTCGCGCAGCGCGCCCGCCGGCAGCCCCTGCAGCCGTCCGTAGAACCAGAGCAAATCCTCCACGCGCGCGTGCAACGGCAGGCGCGAGTCCTGCGGCAGCAGCGTCACGCGGCCCGTGTGCCGGTCGGGATCGAACGGCCCGTCGTCGAGCAGGCTCACCGCTCCCGCGTCGCGGCGCAGGAGTCCGACGCTGACGGCCAGCGCGGTCGTCTTGCCCGCGCCGTTGCTGCCGACGAGGCCGAAGATCGCGCCCCGCGGCACCGCGAGGTCGAGACCGTCCAGCGCGCGGCGGCGGCCGTACGTTTTCACCACGCCCTTGAATTCCAGCGCGAGGTTCACAGGTTCCTCCGGGCAAAGGAGGCGTAGCCCGCCAGTGCGTAGGCTGCCCCGAGGCACAGGACGAACAGCGTCGCTGGCAGCGCGTGCGCCACATCGGTCAGCCAGAGGTCCATCTGGTGCCCGCCGGGCAGCAGCATGTTCAGCGTTTCCAGGATCGTGCGCCACGGCTGCATCTGCACCCAGGACGCGATGCTGCTGAGGATGCCCACCGCCACCATCGCGACGAACCCGAGCGCGGTGGCCACATTCGGGCTCGCCACCGCCTGCGAGACGCCCGTCGCGAGTCCGAGGAAGGCGATGCCGTACACCCACGCCTTGAACGCGAACACCAACAGATCGATCGCGTTGGGCAGCGGGGCGAAGAACGCCAGCCGCAGCCAGCCCGTCACCCACGCGGCCAGCGCGCTCAGCAGCAGCGCCGCGAGCAGTTGCAGCGCCTGGCCGAGGAACTTCCCCGCGCACCACGACAGCCGCGACGTGCGGAACATCACGAACCGCACCGACCCGCTCCAGATCTCCTCCGAGATCCTCGCCGACGACATGAGGATCACCAGCAGCGGCATGAATGTGAACGACAGCCAGCCGAAAAACAGCGCCAGCGGCGTGAACGTGAGCAGCCGGGCTGCGGCTTCCTGGCTGCCGACGAAGTGGGAGATCATATCCCTGAACTGAGCGTTCTTCCACAGCGCCGACGTCGTGCCGCCGGCCTTCTGCGCCTCGGCGATGCCCACCGTCTTCTCCAGCATGTTTTCCAGCTCGTGCAGCACCTTCACGAACACCAGCGTCGCCGCCACCGCACCGAGCATGTAGAGGATCAGCAGCACGATCGCCCGCCGGCTGCGGATGGAATCCACCAGCTCGTGCCACGCCACCGTCCCGATGTTGCGAAGTGTCGTTTGCGCCACGCGGTCTCCCCGATTACTGCACCTCGATGTTGACATTGCCGCCGTTGCCCTGGGATCGCTTCCCCTGGCGGCGCTGCAGCTTGTCCTGCACATCCGTCAACGGCAGCGCCACGGCCGGATCAATGAAGTTCATCAACTCGAACCCGCTCCCGGCCTTGTCGCGCCAGCCCGCCGGCATCGCCTGGTCCATCTCGCCGTAGGTCTTTGCCAGCACGCCGCTCAACTCATTCATCATCTTGATGCTGTCCTCGCCGGTCATCGAGTCCTTCTGTTTCAGCGTGTCCGCCCACTGCCGGATGCCCTGTTCCAACTGCGAGTTCATCACCGCCATCATCCCGTCAAACACCGCCGTCTGCTGCGCGTTCAAACCGAGGTTGGTGATGAAACTGTTGCGGGACATCTCCACCCGCGTGTTCCACAGGTCCATCTCCTTCTGCAGGTGCTCGCTGAACTTCTCGGAGGAATTGGTCCCCTTGGCGTGGTCGGGCTCCGTCGGGGTGGACACGTTGTTGGTGGCCAGCGCGGACCGGAATGCTACCGGGTTCTTGGGCGTGTTTTTTCGGGCCCGCGCCCGCGCGGCCGACATCTCGTCATCCTTCACCTGCAACATCGACTTCACCGCCTCCATCTTGCCGGCGGACGCGCCGCGTTTGCGCAGTTTGGATTCAAGGTCCTTGATCTGGTCGCGCGCCTGTCGCAAATCCAGGCGCGGTCCCCAGCCGCCGAGGGCCAGGCCCACCAACAACGCCAACACCGCTGCAATGACTGTTTTCATCGTGCACCTTTGTCGCCGGGCCGAAGGCCCTTGGATGCCAACCTTGTGGTCCACAGACATACCGCCTCCGCCCCATCGCGGAAAGCCTTTTCCACAAGACACCGCCGCCGGTGGAAAAGTTTCAAGAAAAGCCAGCCCGGGTCGTTCGTCCCCCTTCGCGTTTATTCGCGTCGTTCGCGGCTAATCGCTCCTTCATCTATGGATTTTGTTTGGCAAAATCATTTGGGGCAAAATTATGCTGTTCCTGGGTTGCCCATCTCCCAACTGCCAACTCCCATCTTCCATCCCTCCCCATCCGTGTAATCCGTGCAATCCGTGGATAAACTCCCACCTTCGCGTCATCCGCGAGCCAGCACCATCAACTTTGTCTCGCCACCGCCGCCCGGGCGCGTAGAATCGTCCGCGATTCAAGGAGCAACGGTGTGAAGCACCAAGGCGAGACTCAGAGACATAGCGATGGGATGAAACCATCCTTGGGCCATCGACAGGGTGAGAGGCTGAACGCATGACGCTGGGATATTTCACGACGATCGAAAACAATCACATCCGCACCTTGGAGGATGGCGGGAAGGTGTTTTTTCCACATGGCTTCTTCGGACGCGGCTATATCGTCCCGTCTCCCCAACTGGAACAGGTCCTGCGGCACCGGATCAGGATATTCTACATCATCATTCTGATTGCGGTCTGCGGCCTCGTGGGCGGTCTTGTGGGTGGCGGAGCCCTTGCCGGATTCACCCGTGTTTCCCTGGTCACCTACATGGCCCTGTTTGGGCTCATGGTCTTGGCGATCAGTTGGGCCACGTACCTGTATTTCAGACCCCAGACCCGCCAGATGCAGCTCTCTTCACACCGGAATTCACCCATGACCTTGTGGAAGTCCGGTGGAAGAACGCTGCACCCGGTCCTCATCATTGTCTTCACGCTCGTAATCCTGCTGCTGGTCATCGGCAGTCTGTCGCTGTATGCGGTGACGCATGACAACACGATGCTTGTTGGCGGCGGTTTATTGGGGCTGGTGTTCCTGTTTCCGTATTGCGTCATGATTTGGGAGCGGTTCTTTGGAAAACAGGATTACCTCAAGAAGAGCCTTGTGATGGCGGCCATCCTCATCGCCATCCCGGTGGGCGTTATGGCCGGCAAGGGGATCCTGGGACTCGTCCTCGGACGTTTATCCCCGTTCTCGGAGCAGGATCTTGCCGCGATGTGCGCGAAAACCAATGCGACTTTGCCGAGACAGATTGACGAGTGGACGCGTCTGGATTCCGTTGCGGCCGGACCGGGCAACCGTGTCACCTACTGTTACACGCTGGTCACTCTCTCCAGTGACCAGATTGATCCTGTTAGGTTGACGGCGGCCATGAAGCCGAAACTCATCAACCTCTATCGCACGAGTCCTGACATGGAAGGCAGTCGCCGACGACAGGTCGAGCTGTGCTGTCAATACAACGACAAGAAGGGCCTTCCGATTGCCACAATTGTGATTTCGCCGAAGGATTTCTGATTGAGGCCGCGGGAAGCTGATCATGCCTGAAGGCGTTTCATCCCCGGCACCTCGGCCCGCCTCGCCTCGTTGCATTCCAACCACGTCTTTTTTGGGATTTGGAACTACAAAACACATGAAAGGGGACGAACCGCAGATATTGAAAGACACCCTGTTCCTTCCCGTCTTTGTCTGAGACGCCCTTTTCCTCATCCGGGGCAAAATCATGCTGTCCCCGGTTGCCCCATCTCCCAGCTTCCAACTCCCAGCTTCCATCCCTCCCCATCCGTGCAATCCGTGTAATCCGTGTAATCCGTGGATCAACTCCGTCCGCTATTCGCGTCATTCGCGTCCAATCCTCCCCCATCCGCCAGCCTCGCTGCGCGCTTTCGTTGAGCCCGGCCTTCCGCTATCCTCCTTTCAGTGAAATCGCAGCACATCATCATCGGCGGCGGACCGGCGGGGCTCTTTGCGGCCATTGCGTGCGCGGAGGCAGCGCCGGGGTCGTCGGTGACCGTGCTGGAGAAAGGACCGGAGTTCCTCGCCAAGGTTCGCGTCTCCGGTGGCGGACGATGCAATGTCACCCACGCCTGTTTCGAGCCGCGGGAACTGGCCGAGCGCTACCCGCGCGGCAGGCGGGCGTTGATCGGCCCGTTCAAACGCTTCCAGCCGCGTGACACCATCGCGTGGTTCGAGTCGCACGACGTCGAACTGAAGACGGAAGCGGACGGCCGGATGTTTCCTGTCACCGACGATTCGCGGACGATTGTGGACTGCCTGTTGCATGCGGCGAAGGCGGCGGGCGTGAGGCTGCTCGCGCGGCACGGCGTGGATCGCATTGCGCGGCGGGCCGGGGGCGGTTTCGATCTGACGTTGTCCGATGGCGGGACGCAGGTGGCTGACGGTTTGCTGCTGGCCACAGGTGGCGGCCGCGCGGCGGAGGAGGGGAGCCTGGCGGCGTCGCTCGGCCACACGCTGGAGCCGCCGGTGCCGTCGCTGTTCACGTTTCACATCGAGACGCCGTGGCTGCGGGCGCTGGCGGGGGTCTCCGTCGAATCGGTCGAGCTGTCGGTGCCGGGCGCGAAGCTGCGCGACCGCGGCGCGTTGCTGGTGACGCACTGGGGAGTGAGCGGGCCGGCAATCCTGCGGCTGTCGGCGTGGGGCGCGCGGGCGTTGCACGGGCTCGACTACCGTTTCCCGCTGCACGTGAACTGGCTGCCGGGGTTGGGTGTCGAGGCGGTCGCGGCGGCGCTGCAAGTGCGCCGGGCCGAACAACCGGCGCGGCTGGTGGTGAACACGCCGGTCCCGCCGTTGCCGGCGCGGTTGTGGGAACAACTGGTCCTGGCCGCCGGGGTGGATCGCGACATGCGTTGGGCCGCCCTGACGCGCGCGGCGCAGCACCGGCTGGTCCAGCAACTCACCCGCACCGAACTGCCCGTGACGGGCAAGAGCATGAACAAGGAGGAGTTTGTGACCTGCGGCGGCGTGCGGCTGGGCGAGGTGGATTTCAAGACCATGGAAAGCCGCGTCTGTCCCGGCCTGTATCTGGCGGGCGAGGTGTTGGACGTGGACGGACTCACCGGCGGCTTCAATTTCCAGGCCGCCTGGACCACCGGCTGGATTGCGGGGCGTGCGATGGCGGGGATGAACGGCTGAAAGCGCGTACGCGCGTTCGCAAGGTGGGGCGAGACTCCGTCGAGCCTTCTTCTCTGCGTGTCTTTGCGGCCTCTGCGCCCTCTGCGTTGAGTATTCGGAATCTCAACACCGAGACGCGGAGGATGCGGAGGTTCGCAGAGGTCGGAGGCTCGACGGTATTTCGCCCCACGAGCTGGAAAATCGAAATGGATGATTGGACAAGCGGCGGGTTTGGCTTAGGCTCCAAAGCCATGCGCGCATCATTCGATACCATGGCGGCCCGGGGCGGGCTCGTTGCAAAATCTTTTGCCGGAATGGTTACACGAGTCGCCGTCCGTTCTGTAGCGGCGGTCTCTGACCGCCGCATTGGCGGGGGCGAACGGGAATCCGGCGGTCAGAGACCGCCGTTACAGGGCTTTTGCTGGAATCTTGTTGCGTTGCTGGCTTCAGCATTTGTTCTGAACGCTTCCGCCGCTCCGCTTCCGCCGCCGGTGGATTTTTCCAGTTCCAACCTGCTGGCGCGGCTGTCCCCGGCCAACGCGAAACTGAATTGGTTGCCGCAGGGCGCGGTGTGCATGGAATTCCAGAAAGCCACGTGGCCCGGGGTGCGTTTCGCCGCCGGCAAGGCCTACGAGTCGAAGGACTGGAGTGGTGCGGGCGGTCTGGCCCTCGACCTGCGCAATCCTGGCCGCGAGCCGGTGGACGTCCATGTTCGCGTGGACGACAGCGAGAAGGCCGACGGCCGCCATCACTGTCGCACCGGGACAGGGACTCTCGCGCCGGGCGAGCGCGTGACACTGGTGATGCCGTTTGATGGCATTCCGGAGGGGATGAAGGCCGGTCCGCCGCTGACGAACGACCCGGGGGCGCGGATGATGCCGACCAACCGGGCCCAGCCGCTCGATGGTTCGCATATCGTCGGCTTTCTGATTTTTCTGACCAAGCCGGAACAGCCTCGCTCGTTGGAATTGCTCGGCGTGCGCTGGCTGCTGAAGGTGGACCTGCGCGGCATTGTGGATCGTTTCGGCCAATTCACCCGCGCCGAATGGCCTGGCAAACTGCACGAGGAGAGCGAGCTGGCGCAGCGCCGCACCGAGGAGGAACGATGGCTTCGCGAGAACCCGCCGCCGGCCGACCGCGACGAGTTTGGTGGCTGGAGCGCCGGCCCGCGACTGAAGGCGACGGGATTCTTCCGTGTCGAGCAACGCGATGGACGCTGGTGGCTCGTCACGCCGTCTGGCCATCTTTTCTGGAGTATTGGTACCACCTGTGTCCGGCCCGGCGCGGGCGGCCCCATTCGCGGTCGCGAGGAGTTGTTTGCGTGGTTGCCCGACGGCGCGGCCAAGGCGGGCAACGTGGATTTCTACAACCTCAATCTCAAGCGCAAGTACGGCCAGGATTGGCTGGCGGGTTGGGTGGCGATGTCGTGCGCGCGGTTGCCGGCTTGGGGTTTCACGACCATCGCGAACTGGAGCGACGAGGCGACCTTCCGGCCGCACAAGGTGCCGTTCACAGCAACGGTCTCCCTGCATCGCCTGCCGTTGATCAGTGCCGAGGCGGTCAAACACGTGCCCGGCCCGGCGCATCACATGCCGGATTATTTCGACGGGACATTCCCCGAGGTGGTGGATGCCACGGTGGCGAAGGCAACGGCGGAATGGCGCGACGACCCGTGGTGCGTCGGTTACTTTGTGGACAACGAGCTGGCGTGGGATTCGTGGGCGCAGATGGGCATGGGCGGCAGTTACACGGTCATGCGCGAGGCCATTGGCGCGCCGGCCACGCTGGCGGCGCGACAGACGCTGGTGAAGATGCTCCGCGAAAAATACGAAACGGTGGAGGCATGGAGCAAGGCGTGGGGTGTGACGGCGACGTCGTGGGACGAGCGCCTGACCTTGTCCGAGAAGCAACTCAACACCGCGTCGCGGGCCGACGGCTCGGCGTTCCTGACGGCGCTGGCGGAGCGGTATTTCACGGTGGTCAGCGCGGCAATGAAGAAACACGCGCCGAAACAGCTCTACCTCGGCTGCCGGTTTGCCATCCGGCCAAAGGAAGTGGTGGCGGTGGCGGCGAAATACTGCGACGTGGTCAGCTTCAACATCTACAACCGTCACGTGGACCCGGAGCGATGGACGTCGTTGAACAGCCTCGGCAAACCGGTGGTCATCGGCGAGTTCCATTTTGGTGCGACCGACCGCGGGATGTTCCATCCGGGACTGGTGCGGACGGCCAATCAGGCGGAGCGCGCGGCGGCCTATGCCGACTACGTGCGCGACGCGGCGGCGATGCCGGCGCTGGTCGGCGGCCACTGGTTCCAGTACGTGGATGAGGCGCTGACCGGGCGGTTCGATGGCGAAAACTACAACATCGGGTTCGTCAACGTCACCGACACGCCGTATCCGGAACTGCGCGATGCGGCCCGGGCAGTGAACGCGCAGATTTATCAACTTCACAACGCGTCGCGATGAGGATGACATTGGCAGGAGCGGGTTCTTCGAAACAAATGGGCGGCGAGAGTGGCGGACTTCAACGCAAAGGCACAGAGGACGCAGAGAAACACGGAGTTGTTGTGAATCTCCGTGCCCTTTGCGCCTCTGCCGTTTTCTCCCACGCTGTTTTGAATGGGCGCGCATCCTGTGTTCGAGCCGCGCTTTTTTTCTGTCTCTGTTTCTTCGCCACGGTCTCATTGCACGCGGCGGGGCCGGACATCGCCGAGGCGTCGGCGGCACTGCTGCGGTGCGACACCGGTGAATGGCTCTACAGGAAGGCGGCAGAGACGCCCCGGTATCCCGCCAGCACGACGAAGATCCTGACGACGCTGGTGGCCATCGAGGCTGGCGACCTGGACCGCGCCGCGACCGTGGCGGCATCGGATCTGAAGGTGGAACCGTCGGTGGTTGGATTGCGAGTCGGCCAGAAGGTGCCGATGCGCGCGTTGCTCTATGCCGCGATGCTGCGCTCGGCCAACGATGCCGCGATGACGATTGCGCGGACGGTGGGCGGGTCCACGTCCGATTTCGCGGCGCTCATGAACCAGCGGGCGGCGGCGGCGGGCGCGAAGCGGACGCATTTTGCCAATCCCCACGGCCTGACGAACCCGGCGCATGTGACCACGGCGCGCGACCTGGCGTTGATCATGCGCGCGG
>CAZAAF010000045.1:0-10649 GCA_964482575.1 uncultured Verrucomicrobiota bacterium
GGTGGACGGGCCGGTGAGCAACTGCATCAATTCCGGCCTGACGCGGATTTACGTCCTGACGCAGTTCAACTCCGTGTCGCTGCATCGACACATCCAGCAGAGTTACAAGTTCGACGCGTTCACCGACGGCTTCGTGGACATCCTGGCCGCGCAGCAGACGCCCGAGCACGCCGGTTGGTACCAGGGCACCGCCGACGCGGTCCGGCAGAATTTCCGCCACCTCCTGTCCGCGGGCGGCGATTTGATCCTGATCCTTTCGGGCGACCAGTTGTACCGCATGGATTTCCGGCCGATGATCGAGCAGCACATCCAGAACGGCGCGGAGATCACCATTGCCACCCTGCCGGTGCCGCGCAAGGACGCGTCCTCGCTGGGCATCCTCCAGGTCAGCAGCCAGAAGAAGATTGTCCGGTTTGTCGAAAAGCCGAAGGAGGAGAAGGTGCTGGAGGAATTGAGGATGGACGAGAAGCTCGCGTCCGAAATGCACCTCGGTTCCAATGGCGACCATTTCCTGGCTTCGATGGGCATCTACGTGTTCAACCGCGACATGCTCATCAAGGCGCTCGACAACGACAAGACGGACTTCGGCAAGCACATCATTCCGGATGCCATCAGCCGGCATGCCGTCTTTGCCCATATCTTCAAGGGGTTCTGGGAGGACATCGGTACGGTCCGGAACTTTTTCGACGTGCACATCGCGCTGGCGAAGCCGTCGCCGCCGTTCGACTTCTATGATGCGCATGCGCCGGTCTATACGCACCCGCGTTTCCTGCCGGCCAGCATCATCACCGACAGCCAGGTTCACGAGGCGCTCATCGCGCACGGCAGCGTCATCCATCCGTCCACCATCGGACACAGCATCGTGGGGGTGCGCTCGAAGATCGGCGCAGGCTCGAAGCTGCGCGAGGTCGTCATGATGGGCGCGGACTTTTACCAGGATGACCGCCAGCTTGAGGCGGATCGGAGCGAGGGTGTGCCGCACGTGGGCATCGGCCAGGGGTGCGTCATCGAACGGGCCATTCTCGACAAGAACGTCCGTATCGGCGATGGCGTCCACATCAGCCCCTCCGGCAAGGAGGCCAACGTGGATCATCCGCTCTATTGCATCCGCGACGGCATCGTCTGCATCCCGAAGAATTCCATCATCCCCAGCGGCACGAAGATTTGAGCCGCTGGTGGTGCGCACCGCCCCGTCTGAAAATCAGGACGCATGGGGTGTGGCAGGGACAAGCCATCCGCCGGCAGGAAGAGAAGGGGACGTTGATCGTCAGCGGGATTTCCAACGCCCGCGCGCCAGCAACGCGGCCAGCCCGGCAGCGGCCAGCGCGAAGGTGGACGGCTCGGGAACGACTCCAATCGCAAACACCGTTCCATCGTTGCCGGTGCCGCCGGCGGTTGTCATTCCGTACAACGCGTTGGCGTAAAGAACCATCGAGTCATTGGGATACTTGCCGTCATTCGTGGACGAGTTGGCAAACGAATACAGGATTTGATAACTGCCGCCGTTGGTATTGATCTCGAACACCGTGCCGTAACCATCGCCTCCCCGGCTGGTCAGCCCGTAGAGCGTCGAGTCGATGAGTGTCAGCGAGCCCTGGGGGGCGCTGCCGTCCCCGGCGCTGCCGGTAAACGAGTGCAACACGCTGAAGTCGCTGCCGTCCACGTTGATCTTGAACACCGTGCCGGTGTTACTGCTGCCGCCGGCGGAGGTCATGCCATACAGCGTGGAGCCGGACAGCGTCAGCGAGCCGGAAGGATTGGCGCCGTCGTTGCCGGCGAACGTGTGGAGGACGGTGTAACCACTGCCGTCCACGCCCATGCGGAACAGGACGCCGTTGCTGCTGCTGCCGCCGCCGTACGCCATGCCAAACAGGGTGGAGCCGGACAGCGTCAGCGAGCCGTACGGAAAGGCGCCGTCGTTGCCGCCGATGAACGAGTGCAGGAGGCTGAAGCCGGAACCATCGGCGTTGACCTTGAACACCGTGCCGCTGTTGCCGAGGCCGCCCGCGGAGGTCATGCCAAAAAGGGTTGATCCAGACAGCGTCAGCGAACCGTACGGATAACTTCCATCCGTCGTGCTGTTGGTGAAGGCGTGCACGAGGCTGTAGCCGCTGCCGTCCGTGCCGATTTTAAAGAGGGTGCCGCCATTGCCGCTGCCGCTGGAGGACGTCATGCCATACAGTGTGGAGCCGGAGAGTGCCAGGGAGTTGTACGGGTACCCGCCGTCCGTGCTGTCACCGGGGAACGAATACAGCACCTGAAAACCGCTGCCGGACGCGTTCATTTGGAACAGGGTGCCGACGTTGTTCGTGCCGCCGAAGAAGGTCATGCCGTAGAGCGTGGACCCATCCACGGTCAGCGCGCCGTAGGGATTGGCTCCACCCGTGTCACCGCCGGTGAACGAATACACCGTGGTGTAAGGTGCTTGGCCGTTCGCCGCGCCCAGCAGCAGTACGCTGCTCATTGCGGTCACAGCCCATCGAACCCACGGTGTTGTCATACAGATCGTCTGTGCAAGAAGACTTCTCGGTCGCCAAAGCCATCATTGTGCCCGTTTTAGCCTTGCCGGCAAGGCTTTTTTCGGGGGGTGTCGCGTCGGAATCCTCTTGTCACCATCGCAGCCGGACTTCCACCGCCTGGCCTTCCGGGACGCATACCGCTTCGGCGAGCTTCAGGCGCATCTCCGTCCCACCGGGTTTGAGCGAGGCCGTGAGCATGCGATTCCCCATCCGGACGGTGGCCTCTGGTCGCTTGTCCCGCGCGGCAGCGGGAATCTCGAAGACCAACTCCGCGAGCCGGAGCTGGCCGTGGCGCACCTCGAGGCGCTCGTGCTGGGTGTTGCCTTCGCGTTTTTGCACGAACAATCCCCAGCCTTCGGGTGCGGTGAAGAACGAGCGGTGGTCCTCCGGTTGCCAGCGCGGCTTGAAGCCGAGCACGCCCGCTGGACCGTCGAGGACCAGTCCCTGGCTGGCGATCAGCAGCGACCAACTGCTCATCGCGCGCGCATAAAACTTGCCGCACTCCAGTTCGTTGAACGGGTTGCCCCCCGGGCCGGAGTTGAGGCCGTCGCGCCGCCGTCCGTCGTAGCGGCTGCGCGCCATCCTTACGATCCGGCGCGCCGCCTCGATCAATCCCTCATGCACCATCAATCCGGCGGTGGAATACTCGATGCCGGTCCAGACCTCGTCGGAGTAGAGCATGAACGGCTTGGGCCGGTCGTTGTGCGGCCAGGTGCAGATGAGCAGCCCGCCCTCGTCGTCGGGGATGTAGCGGCGCGGGTCCTGTTTGAAGCCGGCGAACGTCTCCCGGAAGTTGTACCGCAGGATGGACTCGGACGCCTGGCGCACGCGCTCGCGCGGATAAAGATAACCGAGACCGATCTGGTGCGCCCACCACTGGCCGAGCAACTGGTCGCTGGCACAACCGGTGTTGTAATCGCGCGCCGGAGGCGTCACGGGAATCTGGATGTAGTATTCGCCGTTCCAGAGTTTCGCGTCCTGGTTCTTCATGCCGGCCTCGCGCACGGCGCGCCAGCGCGCGGCGGACTCGGCCTCGTGCATTACCGCGGCCAGCCGTTCGGCGGCGGCCAGAGCGGCCAGGTACTGCGAGCCGATGAACGTGTTCGCTCCGGTGACGGCGGTGTCGTAGGTGTTCCACTGCTGGCCCGATGGCACGCCGTCGTGGTCGGCATCGTATTTTTCGATCATCCAGTCGGTGGCCTTCTTCAAACCGGGCCAGATCTGTTTCAGGAACGTGTCATCCGGGCTGAGCTGATGCTCCCGCAGCGCCGCGACGATCACGGCGCAATGGCCGTCCGCGAACGCGCCGTGCGGGCCGTGTTCGCGATGCGACGTTTCGCCGTCGGGATGGAGATAGGTGACGAAGTTGGAGATGCGCAGGTTGCGGCCGACCTCCGGGAAGAGCCGCGCGTGGGCCTGCGCGTAGTTCCAGACATGCGTGCAGTTGAGAGGGCAGCAGCCGTAGCTGCCTTCGTAGCCGGCGAAGTAGCCTTCCTCCGACCACCAGCAGGTCGGCCCGCGAAGGATCACCGACTGCGATGTCATCGCGTCGAGGAACTCCTCCGGGAGGTTCGACTGATAGACCGTCTCGTGATAGAGGCGCGTGCGTTGCCAGAGGGCCTCGGCGTTGGCGGCGACGTGGCGCGCCACTCCGAGCGCATCGGGCCAGCGCCGGGTGTAGAGGTTTCCTTCGTGGCCGAACCGGTCGATGTTGGGGAAGTGCCACGCCAGCACGAACGTCGCCGTTCGTTCCTCGCCGGGCGCGAGCTTCATCGGCACGGTGAGCGCAGCGTTGACCGTCTCGCCCACCGGGCTTTCGCCGGAATCGTCACCGGGTTTCAGTCCGGCGACGATTTCTTCGCGCGCCGTCCAGTGCGGCGTGGCCACTGCCACGTTGTCGAGAGCCGCAAGGGCCATCGTGCCACCGGTGCCGGGAACAATGCGTTCGCCGTCCTTGAGCGGTTCCGGCGCGAACAGTTTGGCGGCCCAGCTCCACGGCAGGCAGCCGAGCGACAGCACGATGCGGCCCTTACCAAGCGGGCCGGTGATGAGCAGCGGCTCGTCGCCCATGGTGACGAGTGCGCGGTAACCTCTCTCGCCGTCACGGAAACCTTTCAGCACAGTGTAGCCGCCAACCTGCCATGGCTCGGCGAAATCCTTCGATGTGACAAGCTGCGGGCCTTCAAAATACTTGAAGTCGGTGGACGAGAAAAGCAGGGGAAGGGCGTCAGCGGCGGCGCGGAGCGGCGAGTCGAGCGTCAGAATCGCCTCGGGCGAAATGTCGGAGAAGACGATCTGGTCAATATTGATATGGCCCCAACCGCCGGAGTGATGATCCACAATCTGGATGCAGGCTTCCTTGCCCCGGAACTCGGCCACGTCCCAACTCGCCGGCTCGAGCTGCTCGCGGTTCTTGCCGGTGGCGGTGCGGACCGCCTTGCCGCCGACGAGGAGGTTGATGCAGGTCTCGCCCTTGTGATTGCCGCCGCCGATGAGGAATCCGATATAGCGCCGTTCGATGGTAAACTTCTTCGACGTGAGCGTCCCCTGCGGTTTGTCGTTGGGCTGGAAGGTGTTGACCAGCCGTTTTGCGGCGAAACCGTTGACCTTTTGCTGGCCGGGACTCGTCCCCGTGGCGGGTGCCTTGCCGAAAGCCGTGCCGGTGAAGGTCCAGCCATCGTAGTTGTCGCGTTCGAAATTCTCAAACACGGTGAAATGCTTCTGGAGTTCCTCGCGATTGCCGCGCAACGCCGCCACTTGCGAGAAGAACTCTGACGACACCGCCGAGGCCACGACCACGCCGCCGCTTTTGGCGACGCGCACAAGCGTCTCGGCCACGGACGGCGTGAGCGCGGACAGTTTGTCGAACCACTGCCGCTCCGGTCCCGGCACGATCTCGCCGTTGCGGGCGCGCACCTTCACCTTGCAGGTGGGCACGGGTTCGAGCGCTTTTTCCATCGCGACGGCGGTCATGCCTGGCTCGCGCACCACGCGGTTGCGATTGCGGCCGTAACCGGGACCTTTGACGCCCTGGATGCCCGCGCCGCCGTTGCCGCCCACGGCATTCTGGCAGGTGCCGATCAGGGAGAGTTCGACGGGCGTGGCACCGGTGTTGCGCGCGGTGAACCGGAAGATGGCGCAGGGGATGGAGGAGTTGCCGGCGTCTGTCGGGATGAGCGGGTTGAAAGCTTCCAGCCGCAACGCGACGGGTAGCACCGGGTCATTGAAGTCGAGCCGGGCGATGGGATAGCCGCCCTCGTAGGTTAGTGACGCGACCGGCGCGAGCGGTTCCTCCGGCACGGTTTGGAGCACGCGCAACACCGCCGGCTGGTCGCCGCTCTTGACGCGCACTGCGAAGAAACCGTCCGGCACGCGCGTCTCGCTCAGGTTGTTGAAAATCTGCCAGACGCCGAGCCGGCCCTGGCCGTCGAGCCAGACCGTGCCGGTGCTGATGCCGCCGATGGGCATGGAGACGGCTTCGAGGTTCGCGCCGCGATAGACGCGCGGCGGCGTCAGCGGGTAACGCCACGAGTCGGGGAGCTTCGGAGTCGTGACGGCCGCCACGGTGGACGATGGTCGGAACAGGCTGGCGCCGGCGGAGAGGCCGGCGGCGCCGACGGCCACGGTGTGGATGAACTTGCGGCGGGTCAGTTCAGGGGGCAACGGTGGACGGCAACGACCGCCTGAGCAGCAACAATCATTGGACATGGGGACTTCCTCCGTTTGGGGACCGCTTGGCACGGACATAGTTTGCGCCAGAGCCTTGCGACCCGTCAACCGTAACGAGAGCAGGGGCGGGGGGCCGGTTCTGGCTGTTCGTTGCGAACTTCACGTCATCCTCTTGAGATAATGAACGAGCGATACACTGCAATTGTCAGAGGTCATTATGAAACCCGTCCAAGACAGGGCGAACTGATTCACAGATCAATTTGTGTCTTTCGCATGACCATTCTTGACCTTGACCCGGCGCATTTCACCGCGTCGGAGGGGCCGCGCCAGCCTTTTGGGGTGGGTCCTGTGCGGTCGGCTGAACGGGCTGGCGGGCGCGGGAAAGCGTCATTGCCAAGCCCCGGCCGTCATGCTAGCATGGAGTTGAATAGAATTAGGGACACTGATGCAGTTGAGACTTTATGTTCAATAAGAATGACAACAGCCGCAAACCGTTGCCGCCGGAGGGACGCGACAACCGCGTGAACGTTCGCGGCTTGGTGCTGTTTTTGGGCTTTCTGGTGTTGACGGTCGCGTTCTGGACCTGGCAGGCCAAGCACGAGGCCAATGTGGTTGAACTGACCTATCCCGAGTTCGTCCAGAAGCTGGAGGCCAAGGAGATTCAGGATGGCGCGGTGGTTTACGGCGCCGACTCGAAGCTGCAGGAAATCACCGGGGCCATGAAGCGGGGCGACGGCAAGGCCTGGGTGCCGTTCCGCCTGACGCACCGCGTCACCGACCAGCTCAGCGAGGAACTGGCCCAGAAGGGTTTTGTGCCCAAGACCAACAACAACCTGCTCGTGCAGGGGTTGCTGCCCGTGGTTCCCTTTCTCCTGCTGGCGATGTTGATCTGGCTCTTCCTGTGGCGGCAGTTCAAGTCCGCCGGCAAGGGCACGCTGAGCTTTGGCAAGAGCCGCGCCCGGATGCTGTCGCGTGACCGCAACAAGGTCACTTTCAAGGACGTGGCCGGCATCAAGGAAGCCAAGGAGGAAATCTCCGAGATTGTGGATTTTCTCAAGGACCCCAAAAAGTTCCAGCGCCTCGGCGGCCGCATTCCGAAGGGCGTCCTGATGACCGGGCCTCCCGGCACGGGCAAGACGTTGCTGGCCAAGGCCATCGCCGGCGAGGCGGATGTGCCGTTCTTCTCGATCAGCGGCAGCGATTTCGTGGAGATGTTCGTGGGCGTTGGCGCAAGCCGCGTCCGCGACATGTTCGAGCAGGGACGCAAACATGCGCCATGCCTGATTTTCATCGATGAAATCGACGCCGTCGGCCGGTCCCGTTTCTCGGGCATCGGTGGCGGCCATGACGAGCGCGAACAGACGCTGAACCAGTTGCTGGCCGAGATGGACGGTTTCGACACCAGCGAGGGCGTCATCATCATTGCGGCGACGAACCGGCCCGACGTGCTCGATCCGGCCTTGCGCCGGCCCGGCCGTTTTGACCGCGAGATCGTCGTGGACATGCCTGACATCAACGAGCGCGAGCAGATTCTCAAGATTCACGTCCGCAACGTGAAGCTCGCCAAGGATGTGGATCTGGCGATCATTGCGCGCGGCACGCCCGGCTACAGTGGCGCCGACCTGGCCAATCTCGTCAATGAGGCCGCCCTCATCGCCGCGCGCGGCAACAAGAAGGCGGTCGGCATGGAGGAGATGGAGGAGGCCCGCGACAAGGTGCGCTGGGGCCGCGAGCGCCGCAGCCGGATGATGGACGAGAAGGAAAAGAAGAACACCGCCTATCACGAGGCGGGACACGCGCTGGTTCAGGCGGTCCTGGACACCGGGGACTACCCGGTGCACAAGGTCACGATCATTCCCCGCGGCCAGTCGCTGGGCTCGACGATGTATCTGCCGACCAAGGACAAGTACACGCAAGGCAAGAAGGAGTTGCTGGTGCGGCTGGCCACCGTCATGGGCGGCCGGATCGCCGAGGAGATGATTCTGGGCGACATCACCAGCGGTGCGTACGGCGACATCCGGTACGCCACCGCCATTGCGCGGAAGATGGTATGCGAGTGGGGCATGAGCGAGAAACTCGGTAATGTCCACTACGGCGTGGATGACGAGCAGCCGGTCTTCCTCGGTCGCGAGCTGGCCCGCCCGCAGAGCGTCAGCGAGGCCACGGCGCGCGTGATTGACGAGGAAATCCGCCGGTTCACGGACGAGGCGTACGAGCAGGCCAAAAAGGTCCTCACGGACAACAAGGACAAGCTGATCGTGCTGGCCGAGGCATTGCTGGAATTTGAAACGCTGGATGGCGATGAAGTGCTGGAGATTGTGCGCACCGGCAAACTGGGACGGCCGCACGATTCGGGTGACGACAAGAACACGCCCCCGCTGTTGACGGAGCCCGTCCCGACGGAGAGCAGCCCTGAACCCACGTCGTTGCCGCCGGCGCCCGACATCGGCAGCGCACCAGCCAACGCCTAGGCGGCGGGTGGTCCATCATGATCTGGCGTGGCCGGAATTTCTCGCTGGATTTTTCCGACGGCCGCAGCCGTCTGATGGGTATCCTGAACGTCACGCCGGACAGTTTCAGCGACGGCGGCAGTTTCATGGATCTTACAGCCGCTGTGGAGGGGGCGCTCGCCATGGTGAAGGCGGGTGCGGACATCATTGATGTGGGCGGGGAGTCCTCGAGACCGGGTTCCGCGGCGGTGTCGTTGGACGAGGAGTTGCGGCGTGTCATTCCCACGGTCAAAGCACTTCACGCGCAACGTTCCACGCCCGGGGCCCCGGGGTTTCTCATTTCCGTGGATACCACGAAAGCGGGGGTGGCCCGGTGCGCGTTGGAGGCCGGGGCGCACATTGTCAACGACATCAGCGCGGGCCGCTTCGACCCGGCGATGCTTGGCACCGTGGCACACGCAGGCGCCGGGTTGGTACTGATGCACATGCAGGGCACGCCGCAGACAATGCAACAGGCGCCACGGTATGACGATGTCAGCCGTGAGGTGCGGTGTTTCCTTGAAGAGCGTCTGGCGGCGGCGAAGGTTGCCGGGGTGGCGGTAGAGCAGATCGCCGTGGACCCGGGCATCGGCTTCGGCAAGACGGTGGAACACAACCTGGCGCTGTTGAGGGAGCTGGAGACGATGCAATCGCTCGGTCGTCCCGTCCTGGTGGGCCTGTCGCGCAAGAGTTTCCTGGCCCGGATTCTCGGAGTGGATGCGGCGCGACGGGATGCCCTGCGTTGCGCCTCGGTGGCGGCCGCGGTCTGGGCTGTCACCTGCGGTGCGCACGTGGTCCGGGTTCACGACGTGGCGGAGACGGCCCAGGCGTTGCGCGTGATTGACGAATTCCGGCGAAAGTCGTAGGAAAGATGCCCATGAGCGAAACAACGCATGCGACGATGAAGCTGTTCGGCACCGACGGTGTTCGCGGCAAGGCGAACATCGAGCCGGTGACCGCCGAGACGGCGCTGAAACTGGGGCGCGCCGCCGCGCACGTGTTCCGCAACCGCCACGCCAAGCCCGCCGAAAGCGGCTCGTCGCGGCACAAGATCGTCATTGGCAAGGACACCCGGCTTTCCGGCTACATGCTGGAGACGGCCATGACCAGCGGCATTCTCTCGATGGGCGTGGATGTGCTGCTCATCGGTCCGTTGCCGACGCCGGGCGTGGCCTACATCGCGCGCTCATTGCGTGCGGACGCCGCCGTGGTGCTCACCGCCTCGCACAATCCCTATGACGACAACGGGATCAAGTTTTTTGACCGCGAGGGCTACAAACTCGACGCGGCCGTCGAGCACGAGATCGAGGAACTGGTTTTTGGCGGCGCCATCGACCAGATTCGCCCGACCGCCGGCGCGGTGGGCAAGGCGACGCGCATCGATGACGCGCTGGGCCGCTACATTGAGTTTGCCAAGGCCAGCTTCCCGCGCGGCATGACGCTGGATGGTTTCCGCATCGTCGTGGACGCGGCCAACGGCGCCGCGTACAAGAGCACGCCGTGCATCCTGCGCGAACTCGGCGCGGAGGTGTTCGTCTATAACAACACGCCGGACGGCCTGAACATCAACAAGGATTGCGGCAGCCTCCATCCCAGTGGACTGCGGCAGGCCGTCATCGCGCACCGCGCGCACTTCGGCATCGCCCACGACGGCGACGCCGACCGGGTCATCTTCTGCGACGAAAATGCGCGGCTGGTGGATGGTGACGAGATTCTCGCGGTGACCGGTGTGGACCTGCTCAAGAAGGGCGAGCTTCGCAACAAGACGCTTGTGGCGACGCTCATGAGCAACGGCGGTCTCGACGAGGCCATCGGCAAGGCCGGCGGCAACATCGTCGAGGTCCAGCACGCGTCCTCGTAGGTAGGCGACGCCCCGTTGAACCGTCACGTCGATGTCGAGGGCGCTCGTCGCAGCGTCAGCACGGAGCTCCTCGCGGACCGCATCGGCCAGCGCCTCGTCGCCGGGTCGCCC
>CAZAAF010000045.1:10659-14593 GCA_964482575.1 uncultured Verrucomicrobiota bacterium
TTCGTTCCCAAGTGGGCGACAAGTTTGTCATCGACGAGATGCGGCGCGTGGACGCCAACGTCGGCGGTGAACAGAGCGGCCATCTCATCTTCCGCGATTTCACAACCACCGGCGACGGCATCGTCAGCGCCCTGCAAGTGTTGCGCGTCATGCGGGAAAACGAAAAGACGCTCAGCGAGCTTTGTCGTGTCATGCAGCGGTTCCCGCAGATCATGATCAATGTCAAGGTGCGCACCAAGCCGCCGCTGGATTCCATCAAGGGTGTTGCGGAGGCCATCCAGGACGCGAAGAGCGCAATCCGGGACGCGGGCAGTGTCATCGTGCGCTACTCCGGCACGGAGCCGTTGTGCCGCGTCACGATCGAGGGCCGGGACCGCGCGGTCATTGAGAAACACGCCCAGCTCATTGCCGACCGGGTGAAGGAACAAATCGGCGCGGCCTAGGCGTGCAGGCAACCTGTCTGTCCCGTTCTTCTCGGTTGCATTTGACGCGGCGGCGCGTTACGAAATCATTCCATGAAGAACCTTCGATTCCTTCTGGGGGCGGTGCTGGCCGGGGCCTGCGCTGCAACAATCATCCTTCACGCCGCCGAAGCAGGGCCACGCGTCTGCTTGTTTGACGGCAAGACACTCAAGGGCTGGATGCTGATCACTTGTGAGGCGACAGTGGAGGACGGCAACCTGTTCATCAAGGCCGGCAATGGTCTGGTCCAGACCGAGCGCAAGTATCGCGATTTCATTCTTGAGTTCGATTGGAAGGCGCTCAAGCCGGAGAAGTGGGATAGCGGCATTTACTTCCGATATGACTCGATTCCTCCCAAACGCCCCTGGCCCAAGCGGTATCAGGCGAACCTGAGGCAAGGCGACGAGGGGAATGTGTCGGACCTGAAGGCGGCCCGGAGCGCGGGACTCTGCAAGGACCACGAATGGAATCACTTCAAACTGACCGTGCGCGGCACGCACGCCGAACTGGAGATCAACGGCAAGCCGGCCTGGAGTGCGGAGGGTCTTGAGGGCGCGGAGGAAAGTCATATTGGCGTGCAGGCGGAGGTTCCTGGCGGCGGCCAGCACTACTTCCGCAACATCTACATCACCGAATTGAAGTAAGGGGAAAATCGGGGCTCCCAGTTGCGCGGACGGCCTTCTGCCGTTACAGTGGCGCGCACTTTTTTAAGGATATGAAACCGCACAACCTCTTTAACTCGCTGCAGACTTTTGACGCCGGTTCGGGGCGGAAAGGGCTCTATTACTCGTTGCCCGCGCTCGAAGCGGCGGGTGTTGGGCCGGTCTCGAAACTGCCGGTGAGTATCCGCATCGTGCTCGAGTCCGTTCTGCGCAATGTGGATGGCAAGAAGGTGTCCGAACGGGACGTGCGGTCGCTCGCCAACTGGAACGCCAAATCGCCCGCGCCGGAGGAGATTCCGTTCATCGTGGCGAGGATCGTGCTGCAGGATTTCACCGGCGTGCCGTTGCTTGTGGATCTGGCCGCCATGCGCTCGGCGGTGGCGCGGCTGGGCAAGAACCCGAAGCTGATCGAACCGCTCGTGCCGGTGGACCTCGTGGTGGACCATTCGGTGCAGACGGATTTTGCGCGCACACCGGACGCGCTGCGGTTGAACATGGAGATGGAGTTCAAGCGCAATCGCGAGCGTTACCAGTTCCTGAAGTGGGGCCAGCAGGCGTTTGAGACCTTCAAGGTGGTCCCGCCGGGCATTGGCATCATTCATCAGGTCAACCTGGAGTATCTTGCGAAGGGCGTGCTGTCCCAGCCATCTGAAATCTCCAATCCAAAATCCGAGGTTTTCTATCCTGACACGCTGGTGGGCACTGATTCACACACCACCATGATCAACGGGTTTGGCATTGTCGGCTGGGGGGTCGGCGGTATCGAGGCGGAGGCCGGGATGCTCGGCCAGCCGGTTTATTTCCTCACGCCCGAGGTCGTCGGCGTGCACATGACCGGTGCGCTCCGCGAAGGCGTGACGGCGACGGATGCGGCGCTCCACGTCACCCAGATGCTGCGCAAGGCGAAGGTGGTCGGCAAGTTCGTCGAGTATTACGGCCCGGGCGCCGCCAGCCTGCCGCTGGCCGACCGCGCCACCATCGCCAACATGGCTCCTGAATACGGCGCCACCATGGGTTTCTTCCCGGTGGACGAGGAGACGATTGCCTACATGCGGCTGACCGGCCGCACGGAGGCGCAGTGTGCGGCGTTTGAAAACTATTACCGGGCGCAACAGATGTTCGGCATCCCGCGCAAGGGCGATCTCACCTATAGCGTGGACCTCGAACTCGACCTCGCCGAGGTGCAGCCGAGCGTGGCCGGTCCGAAGCGGCCCCAGGATCGCATCGAGTTGGCGGCCTTGAAAGGCGCGTTCAACCGCCAGTTGCAGGCCCCTGTGGAGGACGGTGGGTATGGGGCCTTGACCCGGTATCTGGACAAGTGCGTGATGGTCGAGGGGACCGGGATTGGCCACGGGAGCGTGCTCATCGCGTCCATCACCAGTTGCACCAATACCAGCAATCCCAGCGTCATGGTCGCGGCCGGACTGCTTGCGAAGAAGGCCGTCGAGCGCGGCCTCAGTGTCAGCCCGGTCGTCAAGACGTCCCTCGCGCCCGGGTCGCGCGTCGTCACGGACTATCTTGCCAGGACCGGCCTGCAACCGTATCTGGACAAGCTGGGTTTTAACCTCGTCGGGTACGGCTGTGCCACGTGCATCGGCAACTCCGGCCCGCTCGCGCATGCCGTCGAGGAGGCCGTCAAGAAGAACGATCTTGTGGCGGCCAGCGTGCTTTCCGGCAACCGCAATTTCGAGGCGCGGGTGCACCAGAGTATCAAGGCCAACTTCCTCATGTCGCCGCCGCTGGTCGTGGCGTTCGCCATCGCCGGTCGCGTGGACATTGATATGACGCGTGAGCCCCTTGGCAAGGGGAGCGACGGTCGCGACGTGTTCCTGAAGGACCTCTGGCCGACGCTGGCGGAAATCGGCGGCGCGTTGAAATCCGCGCTGAGCCCGGAGGTGTTCCGCAAGTTGTACACCGGTTTTGCCAATGAGAACCCGCTCTGGAACGAGGTGCCGGCGTCCACCGGCCAGATTTATGCGTGGGACGTCCAGAGCACCTACATCCAGGAACCGCCGTTCTTCGTCAACTTCTCCATGCAGCCCGGCTCCATCGGCGAGATTCGCGGCGCGCGCGCGCTCGGCATTTTTGGCGACTCGGTGACCACCGATCACATTTCACCGGCCGGTTCGATCAAGGCGACGTCGCCCGCCGGCAAGTATCTGGTGGCCAACGGGGTTGGGCCGGAGGACTTCAACAGCTATGGCTCGCGCCGCGGCAACGACCGCATCATGACGCGCGGCACATTCGCCAATGTTCGCATCAAGAATCTCATGGTGGCCGGCGTCGAGGGCGGGGTTACCAAACACCAGCCCGACGGCGGCGTGATGCCGATTCATGATGCCGCCGTGAAATACCAGAAGGACGGGGTGCCGCTCGTGGTGCTGGCCGGGGCCGAATATGGCACCGGCAGCTCGCGTGACTGGGCGGCGAAGGGCACCAACCTGCTCGGCGTGCGCGCCGTCGTCGCGGTCAGCTTCGAGCGCATTCACCGCAGCAACCTCGTCGGCATGGGCGTATTGCCGTGCCAGTTCAAGGACGGGGTCAGCGCGCAGACACTCAAGCTCGACGGCACTGAGACCTTCTCCATCCTCGGCCTGGACGAGAACATCAAGCCGCGCCAGGACCTGACGCTGGAGATCAAGCGCGCCAACGGCCAGACTGACTGCGTGCCGGTGACCTTGCGGATTGATACGCCCATTGAGGTGGACTACTACCGCCACGGCGGCATCCTGCCGTTCGTCCTGCGGCAGTTGGTGGCGCAGGCGTGAAGCCGGGAAGGTTTCGGATGGCTCGAGACCGGAATTAAACGC
>CAZAAF010000046.1:0-3543 GCA_964482575.1 uncultured Verrucomicrobiota bacterium
ACTACCAGGTCCTCGTCCGCACCAACGTCATGGTCGCCATGCGCGACGGCGTGAAGCTGGCCACGGACCTCTATCTGCCGGCGCAAAGCGGCGCGGTGGCGGACGGGACGTTTCCCGCCATTCTCACGCGGATGCCCTACAACAAGAACGGCAGCAAGCGGTTCGGGTCGTATTACGCCGCGCGCGGCTACGTCTTCGTGGCGCAGGACACCCGCGGGCGGTATGCGAGCGAGGGCGTGTGGCACATGATGGTGGACGAGGGGCCGGACGGCGTGGATTGCGCCGCGTGGATCGGCCGCCAGCCGTGGAGCAACGGCAAATTCGGCATGGTCGGCACCTCGTACGTCGGCGGCACGCAGCACGCCATGGCCCTGGCCCGCGCGCCGGAACTGGCCACGGTGATCCCCGTGGACGCGATGTCCAACCTCGGCCGCCAGTCCATGCGCAACGCCGGCGCGTTCGAGATGCGCTTCTGGAACTGGATCATGCTCAATGCCGGACGCGGCAGCCGCCAGTCGCACGACCCCGCGCTTGCACCGGCGCTGACCGACCTGGCCACCAACCGTTTCCATTATCTCGTCAATCTCCCGCTGCGTCGCGGCACGACGCCGCTCAAGCTCGCGCCGGAATACGAAGACTGGCTGGTGGAGGCGATGCGCCACGGCGCGGACGATGAGTTCTGGGCACAGAACAACATCGTGGACCATCCCGACCGTTACAAGGACATCCCGGTCTATCTCGTCGGCGGCTGGTACGACTCGTGGGCGGGCAACACGACGGCGAACTTCGTCGCGCTCACCCGCGCGCTGAAGAGTCCCGTCTATCTCATCATGGGGCCGTGGATTCACGGGATGCAGGCCCAGTCGGCGCACGGGCAAGTGGACTTCGGACCGGACGCCGCCATCCCCGACGAGCTGGCCTGGCGGTTGGAGTGGTTCGACCACTGGCTCAAGGGGCTCGACAACAGCGTCGGCAAAGCCGCGCCGTTCGCGTCGAAGGTCCGCCTCTTCGTGATGGGCTCGGGCGACGGCCACAAGACGGCCAAGGGTCAGCTCCATCACGGCGGTTTCTGGCGCGAGGAGCAGGAATGGCCGCCCGCCCGCGCACAGGTCACCGCGTATTACTTCCAACCCGGCGGCGGCCTCTCGACCCAGCCCGCCGGGACCGGCGCGCACACCGCCTCCACCTCGTTCACCTTCGACCCGCGCCAGCCGGTGCCGACCATCGGCGGCTGCATTTCCTCCGGCGACGGCATCATGCTCCAGGGCGCGTGGGACCAGCGCGGCGGCCCGCACCTCTGGAACTGGTCGCTGCCGATGCCGCTCTCGGCGCGCAACGACATCGTCGTCTTCCAAACCGGGCCGCTGGCCCGGGACCTCGAGGTCACCGGCGAGCTGGAGGTGAAACTCTGGGCCTCCTCCTCCGCGGTGGACACGGACTTCACCGCCAAGCTGATCGATGTGTATCCGCCGAGCGCCGATTTCCCCGGCGGATTCGACCTGAACATCACCGACGGCATCGTCCGCGCGCGCTTCCGCGAATCGCTGAAGAAGGAAGTACTGATGAAGCCCGGCACGGTCTATCCGTTCACCCTCCGCCTGTACCCGACCTCCAACATCTTCAAGAAGGGCCACCGCATCCGCGTGGACATCTCGAGCAGCAACTTCCCGCGTTTCGACGTGAACCCCAACACCGGCGAACTGCTCAACGACAACCGCCACGTCGTCACCGCCGTCAACACCCTCTACCACGACGCCGCGCACCCCTCGCACATCGCGCTGCCGGTAATGCCGAAGTGAGGATTGACAACCGCCCGGCGGCGCGGTTTCTTCATTCCATGAGCACGAACGATTGGCAGGCGGATTTCAAGAAGGTGTATGACCGCGGGGTGGTGGCGTGGAACGAGGGACGGCGCTCGGCGCAGACCATGTTCGACGGCCGGGACGCGGCCTTCCTGTCGTCCATCGGCTGCACGACGCAGGAGTTGTTCGATTTCGTGGACGACGGCCTCAACTATGGCGAACCAGACTTCGCCACCACACTGGCGGTGACGGCCATCCAGCGGGATTATTTCCTGAACATCATGGGTGGCAAAAGTTCCAAGCGCACCGTGTCCTCGGACAACCTGCCGGCGAAGACCGCCGAGGTGGAGGGAATCGCGTGGCTGCCGCGGATCATCGCCAAGGCGCGGTTGAAACTGCGCGGCGAGCTGCCGGCGGACTTGATGTACGGTTGCGGCGGCGACCGGCCGTTCCTGCGGAAGATGAACCTGGACCTGCCGCGGTTCCTGAAGCTGGTCTGGGAATGCGGCGACGACACCCGGCGCATCGTCGAGGCGGTGAAGAAGTCGGCGCGGATTTAGCTCCGCCGGGAACCATCGGCCCGCGAAACACGCGAAAAGACGCTACATGGGGAGATCAGACGGAAGCCGGATCTTGAATTGATGGCCTTCCAGAACAGCGCAGGTTTAGAGCATCTCTTTCGCGGCCTTTAGCGTGTTTAGCGGGCAGCCTGCGTTTTCCAGGTATCACTCGATCCGGCGGAGGCGGATGTTCCGGAGGACGCCGGCGGTGTTGTAGGAGGCGAAGCCGAACGGCGCGGACTCCTCGATCTCGCCAAACCGCATGCTGATCTTCTTGCCGGTCGTCGTCACGTCCGCCACCTGCTCGCTGTCAACCCAGCACTCGAGTTTCTCGGTGGTGACGCGGACGCGGAACGAATACCAGCGATCCTTAACGAACTCCATGCTCTTGGTGGTCTCGTTCTCGGAGGCGTCCATGCCGTCGACGCTCGAGATGCCGACGACCGACCCGCCCCAGCCGCCGACCACGAACGTGCAATACGACTTGGCCACCGGGAACGTGAACCCGCAGAAGAAATCCGAGCCGGCCGCGCGTTTCGCCTGGAACTCCACCTCGTAGTTCAGCCGCGGCAAGGCGTTGGTGTCCGCGAAGGTGACGCCCGTCTGGTCGTTGCCGACGCCCAGGACAATCGTCCCGTCCTTCACCTCCACCTTGCCCTTGCCGATGAACTTGGTCTGAACCCAGCCGTTCAGGCTCTTGCCGTCGAACAGCGATTTCCAGCCGTTGTTGTCCTCCGGGGGTTTCGGGGCCTCGCATTTCTTGTCCGTGCAGGTCTTGCACGCGGGCGCCTCGGCGGCCTGGAGCGCCGGGAAACCGACGGCCAGCGCCATCGACGCGGCGGCCAGTGAGAGCAGGCGATGAGGGATGAGGATGCGGGGCGTATTCATGTGTCGAAATCTCCGTTGTTCAGACTGTGAAGCTAGCATACTTCACGCCGCCGCGTCTGCCAATTTCCAACAGGGCGGATGTTGACGCCGGGAAGGCAAGGCAACGAGGTGGGGCGAGACTCCGTCGAGCCTCGTCTGTCCAGCCGAAGTGTAAAACACGGCGGCTCGACGGAGTCTCGCCCCACCTTCACGAACCTCCGCCCTGTCCACAACTAGACCGTTGGATACTGCCACGACCCGCGGTAGGGACGGCTGAGGAGCTTGCTGGCCTCCGGGTCGCCGACGATGACCTG
>CAZAAF010000046.1:3553-14505 GCA_964482575.1 uncultured Verrucomicrobiota bacterium
TGCTTCGCGCCGTCCCACTGGACGCTGCGGCCGAGCTTGTACGAGAGCATGCCGAGCAACGCGCAGTTGGTGGAGCGCTGGATCTCCTCGATGTCGCTGCATGGACGGCGGCCGGTCTGGATCGCGCCGAGGAAGTCGGCCCAGAGTTCCTTGATGTTCTGGCCGTCGGGCTGGCCGAGGCGCGGCTCCTCGTGCTGGACCGGCTCGCCCTTGCCGGAGGGATAGAACGTCCAGCCCTTCTGCCAGGCCATGTGGAACGTCCCCTTCTCGCCGTAGAAATAGCAGCCGACATTCTCGCCCTTCTCGGCGTCGTTGCCGGCGAACAGGCGGTGTTCCCAGAGGACGGTGAACGGCTCGAACTCAAACGTGGCCACCTGATGATCCGGCGCGTCGGTGGTCTGCTCCTCCTTCGTCAACACGGCCGGACCCTTGATCGGACGGCCGCCGGTGGAATAAACCTTGCGCGGCCATTGCTCACCGGTGACCCAGAGGACCTGGTCGAGCCAGTGGATGCCCCAGTCGCCGAGCTGGCCGTTGGCGTAGTCGAGGTAGTTGCGGAATCCGCGCGGATGGAGCGCGCCGCGCCACGGGTTCCTCGCGTCGCCGCCGCCGTTGAACGGCCGCAGCGGCGCGGGACCGCACCAAAAATCCCAGTCGAGTTCCTTCGGAGGCTCGCTGTTCTTGAGCGGCGTCTCCGGCCCGCCACCGTAGGCGATAAAACAGCGCACCATGCCGATCTTGCCCAGTTTGCCCGAGCGGATGAACTCGCGGCCCGAGACGTTGTGCGGCGAGATGCGCCGGTGCGTGCCGACCTGCACGACGCGGCCGGTGTCGCGCGCGGCCTTCACCATCGCGCGGCCCTCGTTGATGGTGTGGCTGATGGGCTTCTCGACATAGACATGCGCCCCGGCCTGCACCGCGGCGATCATCGGCAGCGCATGCCAGTGATCCGGCGTGGCGACGATGGCGATCTCGGGTTTCTCCTTCGCGAGCAGCTCGCGATAGTCCTTGTACCGCTTCGGTTGCTGGCCGGCGAGTTGCCCGACGTTCTCAAACAGCCGGTCGATCTGCCGCGTATCCACGTCGCAGAGAGCAACGACATCGCACGCGCCACTGGCCATCGCCTCGCGCAGGATATTGCTACCCCACCAGCCGCAGCCGATGATGGCGGTGCGGTATTTTCTCGCCGGGGAGGCCGCACCGAGAAGCGAAAACGCGGGCAGGCTGAACGCCGCCGCGACGGAGGTTTTGAGGAAGTTTCGCCGGTTCATGTCTGTGCCTTTCGTGCCGCTTTCGAAAAACCCTTCCGAATTTCGCTGCGATCCAATGCGTAGCCCGCGACTCCGTCGCGGGGCATCCTCATCCATCATTCCCGCGCCGGAGTCGCGGGCTACGAAACGACCGCACCTACTTCTGCCGCCGGTGCTGGTCGATGAGGCGCTTGAATTCCTCGAACAGGTATCCCGCGTCGTGCGGGCCGGGCGACGCCTCGGGATGATACTGGACGCTGAACACCGGGTGCTTCTTGTGCCGCATGCCCTCGACGGTCTGGTCGTTGAGATTGATCTGCGTGACCTCGACCTCGTCCGGGTTGAGCGACTTGGCGTCCACAGCGAACCCGTGGTTCTGGGAGGTGATGAGCACCTTGCCGGTACGCAACTCCTTGACCGGCTGGTTGGCGCCACGATGGCCGAACTTGAGCTTGAACGTCCGACCGCCAAACGCGTGGCCGAGAATCTGGTGGCCGAGGCAGATGCCGAAGATCGGCACCTCGCCGAGCAGGCTGCGAACGGCACGGTGCGCGTACGGCAGCGCCTCGGGATCGCCGGGGCCGTTGCTGAGGAACACGCCGTCCGGTTTCAACGCCATCGCGTCCTTGGCGGTCGCGGTCGCCGGCAGGACGTGGATGTCGAAGCCCCGCTGGCGCAACCGGCGGAGGATGTTGTACTTGATGCCGTAGTCGAACGCCACGACACGATACCCGGTCGCGGGCAGCGCATCGAACATGCCCTGGAACAGGCCGGTCTCGCCCTTGGCGGCGCGGGCCTCGTCCAGCGTGGCGCCGCGCGGGATGTCCCAGTTCGCGCTCCACTGGCCGTAGCCCTCCCAATGAAACGGCTTCGGGTGGGTGACCTCGACGACGTAATCCACACCGACAATGCCCTTCCACTCCTTCGCGCGTTTGACGGCCTCAGCGTCGGTGACGGTCTCGGTGGAAATGAACGCCTTCATCGCGCCGCGGGTGCGGAGGTGCTTGGTGAGCCGGCGCGTATCCACGCCCTGGATGCCGGGCAGCTTGTATTTCTTCAGGTAGGCGTCGAGCGTGAATTCCGCGCGCCAGTTCGAGGCGACGGGGCTCAACTGATGGATCACAAATCCCGCCACGTGCGGCTGCCAGCTCTCCACGTCGAGCGTGTTGATGCCGTAATTGCCAATTTCCGGGTACGTCATGGTCACGATCTGTCCCTTGTAGGACGGATCGGTCAGGATCTCCTGATAGCCGGTCATCGAGGTGTTGAACACCGCCTCGCCGCATGCCGAGGTGCGGGCTCCGAAGCCCTCGCCGCGGAACACCAGCCCATCTTCAAGTGCCAAAACTGCTTCCATTTATCCTTTCACAGGCAGCGGTTTTTCGGGACTTACAAATTCCACGTCCGCTGCATACCCATGGCCGCCCATCATGGCGGCCATAAAATCCTTCATTCCCGCGCACGCCTCGTGCAACAACGGGCTGGCCAGCGCCTCTTTCATGATGCACTGGCGCATGCCCCGCGCGATGGCGTCCCGGTCTTCCTCAGAAAACCGGTTCCACAACCAGTCTTTCTCATATTGGTAGGTTTGGTCAAACACATCCACGCCAATAATTTCCGGCGACCCCAACTCCACCGTCACCCGCCGTTTCCGCTGGTCCACCACCACCCGCAGGTGCTTTGACAGGTCGAACCCGGCAAACACGCGTGCCTTGCCGAGGATCGAGACCTGCGCCGTGCTGATCAGGTCCGACCGCTTGTGCCGGTAGTTGAACACGAGGGTCTGTTCGGCGGTGAACGTCTTCGCCACCCGCCGGATCTCGGCGGCGGCGAAATCCTGGCTGATCTCGCGGCGCGGCGTCTGGTTTAACCAGATGAACATGGCCAGCGCCCCCGCCGCCGCCGCAAAAAGATAGCCCAGCAACGTCTTCACCCGGCTATTCCTTCCATGCCACGCGGCCGCCGACGATGGTCGCCACGGCCTTGCCCTTCAGCGACCAGCCGTGGAACGGCGTGTTGCGCGACTTGCTCGCCGTCTGGTTCACGTCGTACACCCACTCGCGCGCCGGGTCCATGATCGTGATGTCCGCGTCCGCGCCGACGGAGAGTGTGCCCTTGTCCAGCCGCAGCAGCCGCGCCGGGCCGGTTGTGAACTTCCCAACGAGCTGCGGCAGCGTCAGCCGCTTCCTGTGCACCAACGCCATCAGGGACAGCGCCAGCTCCGTCTCCAGCCCGAGGATGCCGAACGGCGCCTTGTCGAACTCCACCTCTTTTTCAAAGGCGCAGTGCGGCGCGTGGTCGCTGCTGATGATCTCGATGGTGCCGTCGGCGAGGCCCTCGAGCACCGCCTCGACATCGCGCTGGGTCCGCAGCGGCGGGTTCATCTTGAAATTGGTGTCGTAGCCCTGGCAGTTCTCGTCGGTCAGCGTGAAGTGATGCGGGCAGGCTTCGGCGGAGATTTTCACCCCGCGTTTTTTCGCTTCGCGCACGAGCCTGACGCTGCCGGCGCTGCTGAGGTGCTGGCAATGGACATGCCAGTCCACCATTTCCGCGAGCATGATGTTGCGGGCGACAATGATCTCCTCGCCGACGCTGGGCCAACCCTTGAGGCCGAGCAGATGGCTCCAGTAGCCTTCGTGCATCACGCCGTCGCTGACGAGATTGGCATCCTGGCAATGGTCCATCAACGGCAGCTCGAACATCTTCGCGTATTCCAGCGCCCGCCGCATCAGCTCATTATTCTGCACGCAATGGCCGTCGTCAGTAATGGCCACGACGCCTGCGCGCTTGAGCGACCCGATGGGCGCCAGTTCCGCGCCCTCGAGGTTTTTCGTGATGGCGCCGCTGGGGAAGACGTTGACGCTGCCGACGGCCGCCGCGCGCTGCTTGATGAAGGCGATGGTGCCGGTGTTGTCGGCCGCGGGCGAGGTGTTGGGCATGCAAACGACGCTGGTAAACCCGCCGCACGCGGCGCACCGCGTGCCGGTTTCGATGCTCTCCTTGTCGCTCCGGCCCGGCTCGCGCAAATGCACGTGGAGGTCGATGAGTCCGGGCGTCACGACGCGGTCTTTTGCGTCCAGCACGGGCGCGTCCGGCACCGGCCCGGCGGCAATCTTCCCGTTGCGCACATATACGTCGCGCACGGCGTCCACCTGGTTGGCCGGGTCAATCACCCGCCCGTTGCGAATCGTCAAGTTGTTCATGCCGCCTCCTCTGCCGGTTGGGCCCCGGCGCACAGGTAAAGCACCGCCATCCGCACCGCCAGCCCATGTGTGACCTGCTGCAGGATCACGCTGCGCTTGCAGTCCGCCAGATCGCTGTCGATTTCGACGCCGCGGTTGATCGGCCCCGGGTGCATGATGAGCGCGTCGGGTTTGGTGCGCTCGAACCGCTCCTTGGTGAGGCCGAAGATGCTGGCGTACTCGCCGATGCTGGGGAACATCGTCTGCCGCTCGTGCTGGATGCGCAGGAGATTGATCACGTCCGCGTCGGCGATGGCTTCCTCGATGTTGTAGCAGACGCGGCAGCCCATCTGCTCGAACACGCGCGGCACCAGCGTGCTGGGACCGGCCAGCGTCACGTGCGCGCCGAGCTTGGTCAGCAGGTGGATGTTCGAGCGTGCCACGCGGCTGTAGAGGATGTCGCCGAGGATGGTGACGTTCAGGCCGGCGATGCGCCCCTTCTTCTGGCGGATCGTGAACGCGTCCAGCAACGCCTGCGTCGGATGCTCATGCGCGCCGTCGCCGGCGTTGATGACCGACACGTCGAGGCGGTCGGCGAGGAACTTCGCCGCGCCCGCCGACGCGTGGCGGATGACGATGATGTCCGCATGCAACGCCTGCAGGTTCAACGCCGTGTCCTTGAGCGTCTCGCCCTTGGTGATGCTGGAGGCGGTGGCCATGATGTTCACCACGTCCGCCGAGAGGCGGTGCGCCGCCAGCTCGAAGCTGGTGCGGGTGCGCGTGCTCGGCTCGATGAAGAGGTTCACCAGTGTCTTGCCGCGCAGGGCGGGCACCTTCTTCACATCGCGCTGGCCGACTTCCGCGAAGGTCAGGGCCGTGTCGAGGATGTGGACGATCTCCTCCGGCTGGAGGTCCTGAATGGCAATGAGGTCTTTGCGTGTCCAGTTCATTCGACAATCACCTCGTCCGCTTTGACGCAGACTTTTTGGTCCTTGGATGTCGGGATGTTCTTGCCGACATAATCGGCCCGGATCGGCAGCTCGCGGTGCCCGCGGTCCACCAGCACAGCGAGCTGGATGCGCGCCGGCCGGCCGAAATCGGTGATCTCGCTCATCGCCGCCCGCGTCGAGCGACCGGTGAAGAGCACGTCGTCCACGAAGATGATCTGCTTGCCGGTGACGTCGAACTGGATGTTCGACAGCCGGGCCACCGGCGGCTTCTTCCGCAGGGAGAAGTCGTCCCGGTGCATCGTGATGTCCAGCGCGCCGCAGGGCACGGACTTGCCGAGGATCTCATGCAGCTTGGTGGCCAGCCGCTGGGCGAGGCGCACCCCGCCGCCCTGAATGCCCACCAGCGCGACCTTGCCCATATCTTCCGAGCGTTCGACGATCTCGTGCGCCATCCGCGTCAACGCCCGGTCCATCGCCACCGCATCCATGACACAAGTTGGTTTCATAGGCACAAAAAAACCGTGCAGACCCGGCTCGCAGCCACGGTCGCACGGCGAATTGGAACGGCATTCGTATTCATCAAGGGCCTTCCCGGTCTCTCTGGACCGGACTTAAAGGTGCTTTACAGCGTAGCGCACCCTAGCGGCCCGTTCGGAACGAGGCAAGAAAAAACCATGATCGCGCGCAAGGCGGGTGAACGCGAACCCAACCGCCTGCGACCGCGCGTCTGCTGCATTGCGTTTGCAACGCCGTTGGCGACAGGCGCAATCCACACTTGCAAGGTCCAACGACGTCATCCGGGACGGTTTCCCGCAATTCCATCGGTAAATACGGCCGGAAATGCGGGTGTCGCCACCGATGTGGTGTCCGGCGGCGATGGCTGGCATGGCCGCTGCGCATATCTGGAACAGGACAGTCAAACGTGATCGCACGGTTGGCGGTCGGAACAGGAAACAGCCAGTGGCTGGACAGCTTTAGATTCGGGTGGTGCTCATGCCCACAATGGGGTTCTCGACCCTGCCTCCTTGCTGAGCGCCACCCGAATTCTTTTTTGCCGCGAGGCTCCCCTGCGCCACCTGCCTCCGGCCTCGATCGAAAGAAAAAGTAACGCTTCGGAAAACTCGCAGGCTCCCGGTTTGACAGACGTTCTTTCGGGCCTACGTTACTCGGCCATCCGGCCGTGGACACGGATGGCAGGAGGCAGAATCGAGAATGAAAGTGTTTGTTGTGGTGGAGGCTATAGTCGCGGTGTCGTTTTCGCTTTGGTGCATCAACTCGGGTATTTCCAACCGCCCGGTGCGAGATGACGGCTTCGCAGCAACCCATCAGCAGTTTACCCCGGAGTATTCGCACCCACCGGGTTCACCTTGAATCGTCAAGAAGGACAGTCCCCAACGAATGGATGTGCTGGAGCGGTCGGTCTCCGTTCAGTTCGAATCACGAACCGGATGGAGACATGACCGTCGGCCACCGCCGCTGCAATGGGCGGAAGTCAACGGAACAGGGCCGGGAGAGGACGGCTAGCGGCCGCCTTTGCCCTGCTCAGCGAGCAGCGCATCCACGGCCTTGTCCAAGGCCTCGCCGCGGACGTTCGTGTAGCGAATCACGCCCTTGGCATCGAGCACGTAGATGGTCGGCCAGCCGCGCACACCCCAGGCGCTCGCAATCGGGCCGCTGGTGGTGCCGCCGTCGAACCAGGATCGCCACGTGATCTGCTCGGCCTTGCATGTGCGCCGGATCTCCGAACGTTCCTGATCGCTGTTGATCCCCAAAAGGGCGAATGGCTTGCCTTCGAGTCGTTTCACGAGCGACCGCTCGTGCGGGATCATGCCCCGGCAGGGGGGTCACCAATGTCCCCAGAAATCCAGCACGACAACCTTGCCGCGAAACTCGCTGAGTTTCATCGGTTTGTTGTCGAGGTCTTTGCCGGTGATTTCCGGGGCCGTGGCGCCCACTTCGAACCCGCCTCCGCGGCTGGCGGCCTGTGCAACGGGAGCCAGCATCAACGCCGAGGCGGCCACACAGATGAGGAAGTGGTGAAGCTTCATGGCGTTGCCTTTTTCTGCCTGAAATCAGGCCGAAATGCAAACCCATTCTGGCAGAGCGCCGGGGCATCGCTCCAACGCCGCCACCGTCCCTGGCAAATTCCCGGTCGCGACGCGCGGATGTTCATCGGCCGACCGATAGTCTGTCAGGGCGCGGATTGGAGGATGTACCAGACCGTGGCGTCGCTCGCGCGCAACGGGAGAACCATGTCCGTCCCGCCCGCCGCCGGTGTCACGACCGATCCTGTCCGCGGCCGGCCGCAACCATCCAGCGGCACGGTCTGCAACGCGGCGGCACCGGAAGCGCGGCGCAGCGTCACCTCGCCCTCCACGGTTTCGATCAACAGCGGCGGGCCGCCCCATTTGTCGCCGATGCTGGTGCGCGCGGCGTTCCACTCCATGCCGGTGTTGGCGCAGCGTGCCGCGGCCACGAGCAGGATTTTCTTCGAGGTCGCGAGCGGCTGCCGGTCCAGCGCCACGAGGCTGACGGCGCAGAACGGCGTCGTGAGCCGGAACGCCGCGTCGGCGGTCTTGAGCGTCCGGCCGCCGATCCAGCCGACCGCCGCCTGGGCGCGCGGCGTATCGACCGTCAGCCGGCCCGTGCGCTTGTCCGCCACCTCCCACGCCAGCTCGCCCGTGTCGCTGGCAATGCGGCCTTCGGGCGGCGTGAAGCCGAGATCGGCCACGCGCGTAGTGCGCGGCGCATCGAACCGCTCCACGCGGAACCGGTGCACCAGCGGCAGCAGCGGCGAGAGGTCGCCGTCGAGATGGAAATCCACCCGGTCCCAGCGCCGTTCCTTCAGGCTGTCGTAGGTCCGGGCTTCATCGAAGCTGACGGTGACCAGCTTCCGGGCGGGCTGCACGTCGCCGCGCTGGAACATCAGCGAGGCCGACGGCATCTGGGCCATCTTGCCGACTTCGTTGGCGAGATCGAAATAGCCGGTCACCTGGTCGCCGCCGAGGAGCGCGTCGTCCCATCGATGGTTGAACGTGTAGCCATAGACGGCGTCCCAATCCTGCAGGCTCGCGTAGGCGGCGAGCAGCAGCGGCATCTCGCACCCGTATTCGTTCGGGAAGGGATGATTGTATTCGCTGACGGTGAACGGCTTGCCGGCCACCGACGACCGGCAGAGTTGGGAAATGCAGTTGTCCGCCGGCGCATCCAGCATGGCGCTGTTGCCGATGGTCCAGTCGGTCTTCGACCACGGTTTGGCCGAAGGGAAATGCGGATGCTGCCAGTAGGCGTGGCAATCCATCAGGTCCAGCAGCGATTCCGCGCGCAGACAGGGCACGCCGTAGTTGTGATTGGTGCCCTCGATGAGCGCGCGCACCTTCAGTTCGTCGCGCAGGAAACGGTACATCTCGCGGTTGTACCGGCTCTCCATCTCGAAATAGAACCGGCCCTCGTCGCGGAACCGGGCGACGGTATGGCTCGCGAACGTTTCCGGCTCGAGCCGTCCCACCGTGCCGCGCGCCGGGTCCTCGTCGTCGCGCAGGCCGTACACCGGCGCCTCATGCAGGATCACATCGCCGATCCATGCCGTGCCGGTCGCCTCGCCGAACTGGAAGCTGAGCCGCACCTGGTCGTCGTCCTCGGCGGCGACAAACGTGAACTGGCAATCGCGCCAGTCCGTGCCGACGTCGAACCGCGCGTTGCCATAACCGCGATACGGCGAGCTGTGGCACACCTCCGCGGTCAGGTGGCGCTCCGCCAACGCCCGCGCGCGGAAGGCCACGCGGTATTTCATCCCCTTCTGCAACTTCAACGGCCGCTGCGTCAGCATGATGTGCCACGCCGTGCCATCCACGCCCGTCACGGTGACTTTCGCAGCCAACCCTCCGCCGGGCGCATCGGGCCCCGTCTCCAACGAGGCCGCCGCCTGTTTGGACTTCGTCAACTCCCAGGCTGTCGCGCCGTCGCTGAAATCGCCGTTGTGCAACACCTGTGCTCCGGGCGCGCGCCCGCCCTCCTTCCACGCCTCGGCGAGCGCCTCGCGCGTCGGGTACCGTTGGGCCAGCCACTGGTTGTAGAACTTCGTCAGTTCCTCGCCGTAATACGGCGGGATGTCCGTCCAGGTGGTGTTGACCGGCTTCTTCCCCGCCTTGCCGCGCAGGAACCCGCTGGTCCAGCCACCGAAGAGCGAGTTTTCGTTGGTCAGCTCGACGATCACCACCGCCGGGTCCTCCGCGTACGTGCGGCCGGTGTGTGTATTGCGATGCCCGAGCAACTGGCGGGCGTATTCCTTCTGCAACTCGATCATGCGCGGGTCGAAAATGACGCAATACTTGCCATAGCCCAACGACTCGGTCTGCGGCAGGCCATCCCCGGGGGTGAAATGGCGGCCGACGTGGAGGTTCATGTTGATGTAGATGCCGCGCTTCTCCAGCTCGGCAATCATCCGGTCCAGCTTCTCAAGCTGTTCGGGATCGAAGTGCCGGGTGTCGGGCGCTTTCTTCGGGAAGAGTGTCCTGCCCCACGACGCATCCATGCCGTGCAACCGGACGAGATTGAAGCCGAACCGGGCCAGCCGTTCGGCGGCGCGCGGCGCTACCTCCGGCGGAGGGAAGCTGCTCTCGCCGGAGAGGTTGACAGCCCAGAATCGGACCCGCGGGCCGTTCTTGAAGCCAAGGTGGCCGTCGCGCACGATGACCGGCCCGTGCTTGCCGGCGGGAGCGTCGAGCAGGAATCGCGCGTCCGTCACCGAGCCCTCGGGCGATTCCCACGGCAGGTGGAACGGAGCCCAATGCCCGGAGTCCGCCGCCCGGGCGACGCCGAGCGCCAGCATCGCCATCACCGTCGCCATTCCAAGATTTCGCGCGATCGTTTTCATCGTCCTCTCCTTATGACAGCCGCAAGGCAAACCATCCGCCCTGAGTCTGGCGGATTCATAATGCGAAAGCGAGCCGGAGGTTGCGACCCACCGCGTGGCTCGACAGTGTCGGGAGCTTTATGAAAAGACAGGCACGGAACCTGTTTCGCGTTTCCACAAACGCCGGCTACGGCGTGCCGGTCAGGACCCGCTCCAGGTTCGGATCGCGCGGGCGGCCCAAGTCGAGCGCCTTGCGATAATGGAACCGGGCGATGGCGAGATCCTTCTGCTTCTCGGCGAAGATGATGGCCAGGTTGAAGTGCGCGTCGGCGTAATTCGGGTTGATCTGGATCGCGTTGTACAACGCGTTCACCGCCGCGGAATGCCAGCCCTTCTTGGCGCAGGCCATGCCGTAATAATTGTGCGCCTCGGGATTGTTGCGATTGAGCTTGATGGCCAGCCCCAACTCATCGAGCGCCTCATCGATGCGGTTCATCTTGAAGTAAATCACGCCAATGGTGGCGTGCGAGAAGGCGTCGTTGGGCGCGATCTGGAGGGCGCGATTGAGCAGGTGCTCGGCTTCCTCGAGCCGCTCCTGCTGGAAGCGGATGATGGCGAGGTTGGACAGGCCGAAAAGATTGTCCGGGTCGCGCTTGAGAATCTCGCGGTACTTGGCGGCGGCCTCGTCGAACTTCTTCTGGTTGTAGAGGTCGCG
>CAZAAF010000047.1:0-14452 GCA_964482575.1 uncultured Verrucomicrobiota bacterium
GACCCAGTCACGCGCGCCGACTTTTTTCAAGCCGGCGCGGAGTTGCGCGGCTGACCGGAAATTTCCGGCATTGAACACCTGCATCCGTTCCCAGTCGCCGATCTGCGCGACAAATCCATCCCGCCGGATCAGGCGCGCCAGTTCGCGATCCAGCGCGCTGCCCTCGCGCAGGCCTGCGGCGAGGCGATGCCAGTCCCAGTCCGCCTTGAGCACGCAGCCGGGGAATTCCTCCGGTCCCTCCGCCGGGCCGCGCTCGATTTGAGCGCCGGCCTTGAAGACGCGCATGTCCTGGTCCACAGAGATGAAGAACTTCGCGCAACTCCAGTTAACGTCGTGGCTGACGGGCTTGGCCTCGCGGTTTTTGCGCGGCACCCAGCAAATCCATTGCCAGAAAACGCCGCGTCCCCAGCGGTCGCAGACGAACGGCTGGCGGTGCCGTTGTTCGAGGTGATACTTGAAGATCTGCGTGATGCGTTCGTGCGGCTCGAGATTGCCGACGCGGATGCCATTCTCGAAATCAATCCACTCCACGCGGAAGGCCGCGCCGGTTGGCAACTCGCCCGCCGCGGCGCCCGCGCCGCGCGCGAGCGGCAGCCAGGTTTTGAGCGAAGGGGGTTTTTTCACGGCCGTGCGCCTCGCCGGCAGTCCTCAGCCCGGCAACATGTCCACGTCGTGGGCGATGTCGAGGAACTCATTTTTGGAAACCTGTTCCAGCGTCTTGCCGCGCTGCTTGAGTTTCTCGTTGAACTTGATCGCCTTCTCGGTCATGTGGTCGGGCATTTCCTCGCTGCCGCCCACAAGCAGGAAGTTCTCGCCCTGCGTGAGCCGCTTGTGCTGGTCCTTGTTGTCGAGACCGACGCCGAGAAGGAGGGCTTTCTTGGAGCGGGCTTTTTTTCGAGGCTTCATCGCGTACGGATATCGGCTGGAAGAAGAGGTTAGGAAATCAGGGTTGCCTGGTTTTCTTTCCGGCGGCTGGTGACCAGCAGGAGCACCGCGCCGGAAGCGGTCGTCACCAGGCTGACGGCGCAAAGGGTGAGTTTGACCCGGAAATTCGTCCGTGCCAGCAGCAACGTGCTGGCGGCGAATTCCCGGACCGCCTTGAGTGCCTCCGGGTTGGCGCCGGGAACCTGTTGCCACTTGTTCTCCACCTGCTGGAGGTTTTGCTGGGCCAGCACCACATGGTCCGCGCTCTTGAGCGTGGCGAAGGCCGCGTAAAAAAGCATCACCGCACCACCCACAAAGCTGACCAGCCCCATGGCCAGGGCCAGCTTCGGGAGGAAGGACGGTGTGGTCGGCGATGTCGTCGAGCTCATGGCCGGCAAGCCTATTCGCACCGGGGTCGTTTTCAAGCGGATTCGCAGCCGGGCTCATGGTCGGAGACTCCGCCAGCCCCTGCAAGCAGCGTCACGGCCTGGCCGCGTCCCGCACGCAACGGACGAAGTTGAGGATACGAATCACGTCGCCTTGCGGACCTCGGCCGTGCGGGAACGCAGCGGGATCGCCGGTCTTGGGGTCGCTGCGCTGCGCACCCGCGCCGTGGACATCCATCAGTTGGTAGTTGCCCGAACCGCCCGACGGCGGCGGACCAAACCCTGGCGGTTCGCCTTGTCCCGGTCCTCCGAAACGCGGTCCACCGCCACCGGGACCGCCTCCGCTTGGACCTCCGCCCTGACCGGCGGCACCCGGCCGGTTGCCGAAAAGCTGCATCCAGCCCGTGGCGCGGCCGAAGGCCACATACGCCGCCGCGCCGCCCTCGTGACCGGGCTGGCCGCCCTGATGCGTCGTGCTGCTCCAGAAGAACGGAAACTCTCCGTCGCTCAGCGTCGTGGTCTGGAACAAGGGATCAATCGCGGCGGAATGCGACGTCATCGGCGAGCGGGTGTAGTCCACCAGACTCTGCAGCTCCTTCGCGTTCGGCAGCCGCCAGTCGCTGTGGCCGAGATACTTTTCCGCGTTGCGCTGCTGCACCCACGCCAACGCCGCCTCCCAGTTCATGCCCTTGCCGCTGTCGGCCTTCGGCCACATCAGGCCCGTGGCCCGGTCTGTGATCGTGCCATTGCCGTTGTCATGGAAATCGTTCTTACCGTAGGCCGGGTTGCCGCGGACACAGAGCACGTAAAACGTCTTCTCCCCGCGGCCGCGCATCGACGTGCCGTAACCCTTGATGCGGCCGTCGGCGAAATTCACGCCGAACATCTGGTTCGGGTTTGCGACATACGTCGTGCAGGTGGCCCATTGCGAGTCAATGATGCGCTCGCCCGCGCTGGCCTCGCCGTAGGCGAACTTGAAAAACTTCGTGTCGATGAACGGCGTCAGCCGGGACATGTCCGTGTCGTTCAGCCGGACATCCACGCCGCTGAACTGGATCAGCGAATAGAGTTCCTTGATCGTCGGCAGCCGCCAGTCGCTGCTCCCGCCGAACCGTGCGGCGTTGAGCTTCGCCGGCAACTCGCGCGCCTGGGCCAGCGTCAGCTTGTCGCGATGGTCGAGTTTGCCGTCGCCGTTGGTGTCCGCGCACCGTTGCCAGGTCAGGCCCGTGATGTTGTCATGGACCGTCAGGCCGTCGGCACTGAGTGTGTACGATGCCTTCGGACCCGGGTGCTGGGCGTCCTGGCCGTAGAATCGCCCGCCCGGCCGGGGTGGCGCGATCTCGCCGCGGTCGTCGTAACACTTCGACTGGCCCGTGCTGGCGATGGCGTAGGGGAGTTCACCGCCCGCCGCGGCCATCCCGGCGAGCGCGAGCATCCACAGGGGCGTAAGAGCCTTTATGTTCATTCATTTCTTTCCTCGGATTCCATCATGGCAGAAGCGTGTTAAGACATTATTTGGACCGGCGCAAATAGTTGTTAAGGGAATGTAATAGGGAATTGGTATCCGGCGAACATTCGACTTCCGCACATGTTAGCATTGCCTTGTTTCGCCGGACCCAGGGTTTCATGAGGTCAAAATAATAACCCGCAGGCATGTTCTTCTTGGAAAGGCTGGTCCTGGGCTTGTTAGTTGCTCGCGAGGTCGTTGTGGGTATTCGGTTTGTGTTAAAATACAAGACGTTGTAGCAGCATGGCCACCGGTTCGTAATACGCCTCGCACAGCCCGGCCAGTGCGCGGCGTCCTTCCTCCGAGTCCGCCTTGGCGCGTCCCACCTGCGTCCATCGCGTCGTGCGGAACGTGGCGGCGGACGCCTCGTGCGGGTGCAGCTCCGACGGCGGGGTTGTTGAATCCTTGGTCATTCTCGATCCAAGCACATCATGCCACCAAATCCTGTGCTGTTGGAGCAGAAAGGTGACAGTGTTTCCGCAGGGCGATGCGGCAGGACGATCGTTGGAACGAAGCGTGGACTGACTTGTCGTCGGCCGATATGGCGTCTCTCTCGCAGACACCTGTTTCGAGAGCGAGTCGGGCGCGAATTGGGGTGGTCAGAGGGGCGTTGGAAGATGAATGTGCGGGGCCTCAGACGAGGCCCCGCACTACTCATCATGCTTCACGGCCGGCCTACGGTTCGGGCGAAGGACGCACACTGCCAGATCCGTCGCCGGTCGCGTTCTTGGGTGGGAGAGGGGGCTTCTCGCCGCTCTGGTCATTGCCCTGCGGCGGCGGTGGGGGCGGCATGTGATTGTCTGAGCCGGGGCCCTGTCTGTTCTGACCGTTTTGCCCGTTCTGGTTGGGTTGGCCCTGACCCGTCTGGTCACGGTCAGGTGGCGGCGGCGGGCGATGGCGCGAGCCGGAGCCCTGGCCGGTTTGACCGTTTTGACCGTTCCGGTCGGATTGACCCTGACCCATCTGGTCACGGGCGGGCGGCGGCGGACGATGGCGGGAGTCGGAGCCCTGACCGTTTTGCCCGTTTTGTCCGTTCCGGTTGGGTTGACCCTGACCCATCTGGTCACGGTCAGGCGGTGGCGGCGGACGATGATGGGCACTGGAACCTTGACCGCTCTGGCCGTTCTGTCCCTGTTTGCACTGTCTGCTGTTTTGACCACTCTGGCTTTGGCGAGGTGGTGGCGGCGGACGATGATGTGTTCCCGAGCCGTTACCGTCCTGGCCTTGTTTGCCTTGACGGGCCCCATCCGGGGGTGGCGGCGGCGGGTTGTTGTCCTGTGCCCACACGCACGTGCCGGAAATCAGCAGGCCGGCCAGCACCATACTTATTGCGTATCCGCGAATCATTCCTGATCTCATGGTTCTTCCTTTCGTCATTTTCCTGTTCTCAACGGGGACATTCATTCGGGTCATGCAGTCAACAAGCGGTCCGGTTTATACGGATTTCATGGGTTGACTTGCGGCACGGCTGCGGGACGCGATTTCAAGCCGATGCGGGTGCCAGCAATAATAGCCATTGCCGAAAGCCACCACGAAGGGGCAGGACGCCGGTCTTTCCGCCAGACACTCCGCCAGTTCCATATTGAGGAACTTCACGCGGCATGACGTCGTATCGGGCAAGGGGCTGGAATTGTCAAAAAGGTCACGGCCCGGCTCGTAGGCTCCGCCATCCGCCAGCCCTGGATGCAATGCCGTATTCATGGTTTTCCTTTCTTCAGTTCACGCTCAAACATCTTGTGCTTTCACCCTTATTCAACGATGGCAGTGTTAAGCTGTTATTTGGGGGCTGCTGCAAAGTTGTTAAGGAGATGTAAAAAGTGCTGACTTTGGGCGGCGAGGCGGTAGTTTCTCCCTGTGCGGCGGCAAGGGATTGCCGCCCGGGAGAGCAACGATGGCCGGTTCCATTCAACAACAGGTGCATGGCGGCAGGAAAACGGGCGGCGTGCCGGTGCTGGTGATTGATGAGGTGCGCGAGTTGTGCCAGTTGATCAAGGATTACCTGGAACCGCTCGGCTACGAGGTCAGCGCGGCCCACAGCGGGCCGGCCGGGCTCGAGCGCGCGGTGAGCGGGGATTTCAAGGCGGTGATTCTCGATGTGATGTTGCCGGGGATGGACGGATTCGAGGTGCTCAAGCGCATCCGGGCCACTTCCGACGTGCCGGTGCTGATGCTGACAGCGCGAGGCGAGGAGGCCGACCGGATCGTGGGGCTGGAATTTGGCGCGGACGATTACCTGCCCAAGACTTTTTCACCCCGGGAATTACTGGCCCGGCTCCGGGCCGTGATGCGCCGGACGACGCGGGCGGCGGCGACGCAGAAGGATGACGGCCCGGTCGAGATGGTCGTAGGGTCGCTGCGGATCCATCCCGACACGCGCATGGCGGCACTGGGCGACAAGCCCCTGGGGTTGACGGCGCTGGAGTTTGACCTGCTGGTCACCCTCGCCAAGGCGCCGGGCCGCGTGAGAACCCGCGAGCAGTTGTTGGAGGCCTTTTCGGAACGTGATTACGAGGCGTTCGACCGGTCGGTGGATGTCCATGTCCACGCGTTGCGCAAAAAACTCGGGGATGATCCGAAGACCCCGCGCTTCATCCGCACGGTCCATGGCGTCGGCTACGTGTTTGTCAACCCGGATGCGGAGGAGTGAGCCATGCTCCGCCGGATTCCGCTCTACGCGCAAATCCTGTTCTGGCTGTTCCTGAACCTCGTCGCGCTGGCGTCGGCGTTCTACCTGTTGATCCGCGCGCAGTTCGGGTTCGGGTTGGACTGGCTGTTGACAGGCAGCGCCGGCGAGCGGGTGGACGCTGTCAGCAATATCATCTTCACGGAACTGAACAATCATACCCGGTCCGAATGGGATGCCGTGCTCAAGCGCTTCAGCACCGCGTATCGCATGCAGTTCCTGGTTTTTCATGTGGACGGCAGGCAACTGGCGGGCGACCCGGCACGGCTGCCGCCGGACGTTCACGCGAAGTTGACCGAGCATCCATTGCCGCCGGACCCGGGAGGACGCGGGCCAGACGACCCGCTGCCGCCACGGGAACGGCCTCCGGGGATGCCGCCGCCTCCACCAAGACATGCGCCTGGCGACATGGCCGAGCACCGCGGCATCACCTTAAAATTCATGCTGCGCAGCACGGCACCCACCCGTTACTGGCTGTTGGTGCGGTCCACGCTCAACGACCCGCAACGGCCGCGCCCCATGCCCGTGGCGTTGGTGGCCGTGTCGTCTTCGCTCAGCGGCGGTGGGTTGATTTTCGACACGAAACCGTGGATTGCGGTGGGCGTGGGCGCCCTGGTGTTTTCCGTGCTGCTCTGGCTGCCCTTGGTGCGGGGCATCACCACCTCCATCGCGCAGATCACCCACGCTTCGCGCCAGATTGCGGAGGGCCATTTTGATGTGCGCGTGGACATGCGTCGCCGCGATGAGATCGGTTCGCTGGGGCAGGCCCTCAACCGCATGGCGTCGCGGCTCGGCGCGCTGGTCACCGGCCAGAAACGGTTCCTTGGCGATGTGGCGCACGAACTCTGCTCGCCCCTGGCGCGCCTCCAGATGGCGCTCGGCATCCTGGAGCAACGCGCCGACGAGCCGCAGAAGCCTTACGTGACCGCCGCCTGCGAAAAAGCCGCCCAGATCGCCAGCCTCGTCAATGAGTTGCTGTCCTTCTCCAAGGCGTCGTTCGGCGCGAGCATCACCAAGCTTCAACCGGTTCCGCTCCGTGACGTCGCGGAGAAGGCCGTGCTGCGCGAGAAAACCGGGGAGGCCTCCATGCGCGTGGAGATTGACGGCGACTTGCGCGCGATGGGCGAACCGGACCTGATCTTGCGTGCGATTTCCAACTTGTTGCGCAATGCCCTTCGCTACGCCGGCGCGGCTGGTCCGATCACGGTTTCGGCCCGGCGCATCAACGACCATGTCCTGTTGAAGGTGAGCGATTGCGGACCGGGAGTGCCGGACCGGGACCTGGCACAGATTTTTGACCCGTTCTATCGTGTTGAGACGTCCCGGGATCGCGCCACCGGTGGCGTCGGCCTTGGTCTGGCCATCGTGAAGACCTGCGTGGAATCCTGCGGGGGCACCGTTGCCGCCTGCAACCGCGCGCCGTCCGGCCTCGAAGTCGTCATCCAGCTCCCGGCCATGCCGGCGACGGCAGAGGCGTGATCCGGCCCGCGTGCCGCCCAAACAGGGCGTGTGCTGGATCCATCCCGGTGCGATTATGATTCCATGTCGCCCCGTGCTATGATACGACCCGGCACGTGGTGCCACTGATACGGAGACTGGAAACGAGAACCATGAGCGATTCATCGAAGAACTTGAACCTTGGAACCTTGGCGTTGCATGCCGGCCAAGTGCCCGACCCGACGACCACGGCGTGTGCGGTGCCGATCTATGCCACCGCAAGCTATGTGTTCAAGGACACCGACCATGCGGCGAATCTTTTCGCCCTGAAGGAGTTTGGCAACATCTATTCGCGGTTGATGAACCCGACCAACGATGTGCTGGAGAAGCGCCTCGCGGCGCTCGACGGCGGCGCGGCGGCGCTGACGCTGGCCAGCGGCCAGGCGGCGGTGACGGCGGCGATCCTGGCGATCACGCATGCCGGCCAGAACTTCATTTCCGCGACGAGCCTCTACGGCGGCACGTGGACGCTGTTCACGCAGACCTTCTCCAAGCTCGGCATCGAGGCGCGGTTCTTTGACCCGAACAAGCCGGAGGACATCCGGAAACTGGCGGACGACAAGACGCGTTGCGTGTATTTCGAAAGCCTTGGCAATCCCAAGAACGACGTGCCGGATTTCAAGCGGATCACGGAGATTGCGCACCAACTGGGGGTGCCGGTGATCTGCGACAACACGGTGATGACCCCGGCGTTGTTACGGCCCATCGACCACGGCGTGGACATCGTGGTCTATTCGACGACGAAGTTCCTCGGCGGCCACGGTCTCCATGTGGGCGGCGCGATCGTGGACAGCGCGAAATTCCCGTGGGCGGATCATCCCCAGCGCTGGCCGGAGTTTTGCGCGCCGGACCCGGCGTATTAAGGCGTTGTGTTTACCGAGGCGCTCAAAGCGGTTGGCAACATCGCTTATGTCCTCCACATCCGGACGCACTGGCTGCGTGACACGGGCGCGTGCATGAGCCCGTTTGCGGCGTTCCTGTTCCTGATCGGCGTCGAAACGTTGCATTTGCGGATGCCGCGGCATTGTGAGAACGCACAGGTGGTGGCGGAGTTCCTGAACCGGCATCCGGCGGTCCAGTGGGTGAATTATCCCGGCTTGCCCAGCCATCCCCAGCACGCCAATGCCCGGCGATATCTGCCGAATGGTTGCGGCGCGCTCATGGGCTTCGGCATTCGGGGCGGGGCGGCCGCAGGGATCAAGTTCATCAACAGCGTCAAGCTCCTGAGCCACCTCGCCAACATCGGCGACGCGAAGTCGCTGGTTATCCATCCGGCCTCCACCACGCACTCGCAGTTGACGCCGGAGGAGCAGCAACGCACCGGTGTGACGCCGGAATACGTCCGCCTGTCCATCGGGGTGGAGGACGTGCGCGACATCCTCGCCGACCTTGACCAGGCGCTGAAGGCGTCGCAAGCTTGACCCCGCGCGCATTCAAGCCGGCAGAACACCATGAGCGACAAACTCTTCGACAGCAGTGACAGCGTGCGCAGCGCCAAGCCGCTCCGCCACGCCCAGTTCGTCACATTCGATGGACCGGTGGCGTTGGAGTCCGGGGGTAGTCTCCCGAGTGTCACGATTTGTTACGAAACTTACGGGAGTCTCAACGCGGCGCGCGACAATGCCATTCTCGTCTGTCACGCGCTCAGCGGCGACTCACATGTGGCCCGGCACGATCCGGAGGACGAACCCGGCTGGTGGGATATTCTCATCGGACCGGGCAAGACGATTGATACCGACCGCTTTTTTGTCGTCTGCCCGAACCTGCTCGGCAGTTGCCGCGGGTCCACGGGTCCCGGCAGCATCAACCCCGACACGGACAAGCCCTATGGACGCGATTTTCCGGTGGTGACCGTGGGCGACATGGTGGAGGCCGAGCGCCGGTTGGCGGATCATCTCGGCGTCGGTTGCTGGCTGGCGGTCATCGGCGGCTCCCTGGGCGGTCACCAGACCATTCTTTGGGCAACGCGCCATCCCGACCGGGTGCGCGGCGCCATTCCCATCGCCACGTCACCGCGGCTGACGAGCCAGGCGCTGGCATTCGATGTCGTCGGTCGCAATGCCATCCGGCGCGATACGCATTTCTACAGCGGCCAATACTACGACAAGCCGCACGGTCCCGATGTCGGCCTCGCCCTCGCGCGGATGATTGGTCACATCACCTATCTCTCGCCCGCGGCGATGAAGCAGAAGTTTGGCGCGAACCGCCTCCAGCCGCGCGATGTCGCCATCGAGTTCGAGAAGACCTTTTCCGTCGGGTCCTACCTCGGTTACCAGGGGTCGAAATTCGTCGAGCGGTTTGATGCCAACAGCTACATGGTGATCACGATGGCGATCGATTTGTTCGACATTGGCGATACGCCGGAGAAACTGGCCGCGACCTTTCGCCCTGCGAAATGCCGCTGGCTGGTGCTGAGTTTCAGCAGTGACTGGCTGTTCCCGCCGGAACAGTCGCGCGAGATGGTCAACGCCCTTATCGCCAACAATGCCGCTGTCAGCTATTGCAACATCCAGAGCGATTGCGGCCACGATGCATTCCTCTTGACGAATGAGTTGGCCAGCTATGGCGAAATGATCCGCGGATTCATCAACAACCTCGCGGGCCAGTCCAAGCTGAACGGTGCTTTCGATGACGCGGACGAGCCGCGCGGACAAAGCCCGACCAGCATTTTTCACCAGCGCCGCATCGACTACGAACGTCTCGTCGAGTTGATCCCCTCGGGCGCAAGCGTACTCGACTTGGGCAGCGGCCGCGGCGGCCTGCTGGCGCGCGCCAAACAGAAGGATTCGCATCGCCTGATTGGCGTCGAGCTGGACGAACAGGCGATTGTCACCTGCATCCAGCGCGGGTTGGATGTCGTGCAGGCCGACCTGAACAAGGGACTGCGGTCGTTTGCCGACCAGCAATTCGATTGCGTGGTGTTGTCGCAGACCCTGCAAGCCGTCCATGATGTGGAGGGGGTCATTGCCGACATGTTGCGTGTCGGGCGGCTTTGCATCGTGAGCTTCCCGAACTTTGGTTTCCACAAGCTGCGTCGCATGCTGGCGGAAGATGGACGGTCGCCGAAAGCCGCCGGCGTGCTGCATCACGAATGGTACAACACGCCCAACATCCGGTTCTTTACCATCGCGGATTTTGACGATTTCTGCCGTCAGAAGAACATCCATGTGCATCGCCGGATTGCGCTCGATACAGAGGCGAGCACCGAGGTGTTTGAGGATCCAAATCTCAACGCCGATATTGCCATCTTCGTCATAAGCCGTTCCGCTAACGCGGCTTGACGGCGGAGGGCTGCGAAAAAACATTTACTTTCCGGGCCGTTTCCGTAGTATTCCTGTTGGTTGTCGCCGGAACCGATAATGTTCTGCGGTGGGAACCATTACAGAATAGACCCTTATGCCCAAAGAAGATGCAGTTCAGTTGGAAGGTACGGTGAAAGAGTTGCTCGCCGGCACGATGTATCGTGTCGAGCTGGAGAACGGCCATACCGTCCTCTGCCATATCTCGGGCAAAATGCGCCAGAATTTCATCCGTATCTCCCTCGGTGACAAGGTGACCGTGGAGGTGTCGCCCTACGACCTGACCAAAGGCCGTATCGCGTTCCGCCACAAGTAACCCCCGGCAGGCGTTTCTTTCCGGCCCGATTTTCACGGTTTTCGCTTTTCGTCGCACCGCAGCCTTGCAATCAACCGTGCAGAAACTACCCTTGGTGGTGACGGCGGCAGCCGTCATCATCGGATGGCAACGAAACGCAAAACGCACATTGTCCGCATCGGACTGGTGCAAATGGCCTGCGCACCCGCACCGGCGGCGAATCTGAAAACAGCGTTGGCCCGTGTCGAGGAAGCGGCGCGACGCGGGGCGCGGATCATTTGTCTGCCGGAACTGTTCCGGTCCCCTTATTTCTGCCAGGAGGAAAACTACGCCCATTTCGAACTCGCAGAGACGGTGCCCGGCCCGACCACTGTGGCGTTGGCGCGGCTGGCCCGGAAACTCCGGGTGGCCATCCTTGTTCCGGTGTTCGAGCGGCGGGCGCGCGGCCTCTATCACAACACCGCCGCCGTCCTCGACGCCGACGGCCGTTGTCTCGGCAAGTACCGGAAGATGCACATCCCGGACGACCCGTTGTATTACGAGAAGTTCTACTTCACGCCGGGCGACCCCGGTTTCCGCGCCTGGACGACGCGGTACGGGCGGATTGGTGTGCTGATTTGCTGGGACCAGTGGTATCCCGAGGCGGCGCGCCTGACGGCGTTGCAGGGTGCGGAGATCCTGTTTTTCCCGACGGCCATCGGCTGGCACCCGCGTGAAAAAGCCCGCCTCGGCGCGGCCCAGCATGACGCTTGGGAAACCATCCAGCGCAGTCATGCCATCGCCAACGGTTGTTTCGTGGCCGCCGTCAATCGGGTCGGCTATGAGCGCCCGGCCGGTGGCGATGGCATCGAGTTTTGGGGACAGAGTTTTGTGGTTGGGCCGGACGGCCAGGTCCTGGCGCGGGCGGGGGCGGACACGGAGGAGATTCTCCTTGCCGATTGCGACCTGGATCGTGTGGAGGACACGCGGACACACTGGCCGTTTCTGCGCGACCGCCGCGTGGACGCTTACGGCGACCTTACAAAGCGGTTGGCGGATGAGGCGTCATGAGCACGCCGTCCCCAACCCCAGCGGCTCTCGGTTACCGCATGCCGGCTGAGTGGGAACCGCACGAGGCCACCTGGCTGACCTGGCCCCGTGGCGCGGGCGCGAGTTTTCCGAACAAGTTCGAGCCGGTTCCGGCCTACTGGGTGAGGTTGGCTGAGGAACTTAGTCCCCACGAAATCGTCCATATCATTGTCCATGACGAGGCGCATGAGGAGAACGTCCGCCGTCTCCTGGCCGCATCCCGGAGACTCTGCCCCGACCGGGTGATTCTCCATCGCTTTGGTTGTAATGAATGCTGGTGCCGCGATCACGGGCCGATATTCGTTGTTCGAAAATCCGAGGCCCCAGACCCGAAATCCGAGGTCGCCATCCTCGACTGGCTTTACAACGCCTGGGGAGGCAAGTATCCACCATGGGACCTTGACGGGGCCATTCCCCGGCGCGTGGCGGAGACGCTCGGTCTGCCGTTGTTCTCGCCGGACATGGTGCTGGAGGGCGGCTCGATCGACGTCAATGGCTGCGGCACGCTGCTGACCACGGAAACCGTCCTGCTCAACAAAAACCGCAACCCGCAATTCACCAAAACCCAGATCGAACAGCGGTTGTGCGACTACCTCGGGGTTCGCCGCGTCCTCTGGCTCGGCGATGGCATCGCCGGGGATGATACCGACGGTCATGTGGACGACATCACCCGCTTTGTGGGCGAACGCACGATCGTCACGGGTGTGGAGGAGGATCCGACGGATGAGAACTACACGCCGTTGATGGAAAACCTGAGACGCCTTCGTGGCATGCGCGACCAGGACAACCGGCCGCTGCAGATCATTGAGTTGCCGATGCCCGGCCCTCTCCATGGCCGCGGGCAGCGGTTGCCCGCCAGCTACGCCAACTTTTACATCGCCAATAACGTCGTGCTGGTGCCGGTCTATTCACATCGGAACGATGCGCGCGCGCTGGAGATTTTACAGTGCTGTTTTCCAACCCGCCGCGTGGTGGGCATCGAGTGCACGGATCTCGTCTGGGGCTTGGGCGCGCTGCATTGCGTCACGCAGCAGCAACCCCGGGGATGAACGGATTTGCGCCGCAACGGGCTAGGCGGCTTTGAGATGTTCAACACGTGGTGCCTGTTTCCGACGGGAGGTATGTTCAGACATGGGGTTGGGAATGGCCGCCGTGACGGAAGGCGGTGAGGCAGACGGACTGGTGGCGGCCTTGGCGTTTGAGTGACCGGTCAGCAATAAGGCTTCCGCCCGCTGCCAGTGCTCTATATCGTGGCCATCCATACGACCTTCCTTTTCCCAGATAAAGTAAGCCGCCATTGCTATCTCCGTAGGCAATGGCCGCGGGGGTTGGGGGCCGGTTTCTGTGTTCATCTTTGACTTCCTTTCTGTTGTTGGTTGCCTTGTGACGTTGCGAAACGATGTGCGAGGACAGGACGGCTAGGTTGCAAGCACGCTGGTTTCCGCTGGTGGACGGTCTGTTTCCGCGACACCAGTCAGAGAACAGCCGGCTTCACAACGGCGATGGAACAGCGTGATGCCTGCAAATCCGCTGATGGTTTGAAGGAACTGGAGGACCCGGCTGTTATCCTCCCCATCGTGAAGCACAAACAGGGCGCGCGGAAGCGGGGAACGAGTGGCCAGCCAGTCGTCCAGCCATGCCGCGCCTGTGAAGAGGAACCGCGCGAGGTCGTGCACGGAAAGGATGACGATGTCGGTGGCGACGGCCTGCTCGAAGTCCAACAAGTCCTCGATCTCGTTGGCGGGTTGAAACGTGGCGTCGCATCGGACGTTCTGTCCCATGTCGTGAACGATGTTGTTCCACAAACTCTCGGCCCGCGATGCCGTGGGTGCGTCTTCATGGACAATCACGCCCCGGCATTCGCTTTTCTCATTCCACCCGGTGGCCATCCTTTCATTGTTCATAACGACCCAACCTCGTTCACTCGTCCGGCCTGCGCCATCAGACATTGCCCGGAACATTTCTAGGCAATTCGTCCTAACCCCCTTCAGGGCGTTTGAGGATGCCCCCGATGGGGCCCATCCCGGAGGGATAAAACTTCAGGAGGGTCATTTGCCTGACGGGAGACCTTCACTGCTCCGGGCTCTTCCATGCAGCGATGGCATCCTTGGGAGCTTTGAGCCTGATGCCCTCCAAAAGGACTCGGAACCCGTTGGTGCCGGACGGCATTTCTCTACGGGCTGAAATTGTATGCAGACATGCGGCTTTGCTGAGGGGCCATGGATTTGATCTGCCCCAGCGTCTGGCGGACTCGCGGGTTGTCTGGTGCGAGCGATGCGGCAACTTGGGCATGCTTCAGGGCCTTGTCGAATTTTTGAAGCATGGCGTAGCACATGGCCAGCGACAGTTGGGAAGGCCAGTAGGCAGGCTGGAGTTTGATGGACCTCTTGAACGAACGCACCGCCCCTTCAACCTGTCCGAGTGCACCGCGGGCTACTCCTTGATTGTAGTGCAGTGTATGGCTGTGGGGCGCGAAATGCAACCCGGTGTTGGCAGCGGTCAGGGCTTCCCGATAGTGGCACAGGGCGTTCTCCGTCGCACTCAGGTTTTCGTATGCCGGGATCAACTGGGGATCGATTCGCAACGCCTTGCGAAAACAGACCACACCTTCCGGGACGTTGCCGCTTTCCACGTAGGCAGCGCCCAGATTGACCCACGGCCGGGTCTTCTTGGGACTCTTGCTGGCGGTGTCCTTCCAGATGGAGACTTCCGTTTTCCAAGTGTTGTTTCGTGCCCACGTGGCCGCGCTCAGCCCCAGAATCCACAGCGCCACACAACCGGGCACGACGTATC